>JAZKTI010000272.1:0-3236 GCA_036625635.1 Haloarculaceae archaeon | reverse complement strand
TTTCTGGTAGTTCGCGGAAGCGTTCTCAGTTGTCGTCCCGTTCCCTCGGCCGAGGCCTTTCTGGCTGATTGCCGGTCCAGCATTTGGAGCGGTTGCAGGATCTGCCCCGTGAGCTATCAGCTCACTTCGACCGAGGAGGCATCGAAACCTCAACAGCTGACGCTGGAAGGAGCACTAGTCACCGGCCCGTTGGCTCCGACGACCGGCGCATCGCCGTCGGCCACTCCGCTCCGGCAAACCCGATCTGCCCCCGAGCCGTGCTCTTTGGGCCCCGGGCGCAGTTTTTTATTCGTCCGCCCGGGATCTCCGTGTATAGATGGCACTCAGCATCGCCAGTCCGGCCTTCGACCACGGGGACCCCATCCCCAGGGAGTACGGCTACACCGAGGCGAACGTTAGCCCGCCACTCGATATCGGGGGCGTCCCGGACGCTGCCGCGTCACTGGCTATCGTCGTTGACGATCCCGACGCGGTCGAACCCGCGGGAAAAGTGTGGGACCACTGGGTCGTCTGGAACGTCGACCCCGAGATCGATCGGATTCCGGAAAACTGGGACGCCGCCGGCGCGACTGAGGGGCGCAACGATTACGGGGAGGCCGGCTACGGCGGTCCGAACCCGCCCGACCGCGAGCACACCTACCGGTTCGTCTGCTACGCTCTCTCCGACCGCCTCGACCTGCCTGACGGCGCGACGAAGGCGGACCTCGAAGTGGCGATGGAGGGCCTGGTACTCGACGAGGCGATACTCGAAGGTTCCTACGCCCCGTGAGCGACTGACAACGGCTCCGTGGGGGACGGAGAACGCCTCGTGCGACGGCTACCCCCCTTCGAGTGACCCATAAACATGGGGGGGTGGGCGGCGCGAACCGCCCGGTCGACTACAGTTCCTGCAGGAGTTCCCGCGTCGCCCGGCGCACGGCATCCTCGCTGGAGTCCGTCGGGTCCCAGCCCAGCGCCGAGAGCTTCTCGATGGAGAGTCGCATCCGGGGAACGTCACCCGTCCACCCGCGGTCCCCGCCGGTGAATTCGTAGGTCGGATCCAGACCCATCTCTTCGGCGACGAGGTCGGCGATGGTCGTGACCGAGGTCGTCGTCCGCGTCCCGAGGTTGTAGACGTTGAAGTCGCCCGTTGCGTGCTCGACGACGTGGACCATCGCGTCCAGGCATTCCTCGACGTGCATGTAGGACTTCGCCTGCCGGCCGTCACCGAGGATCTCGAGGCTTTCCGGGTCCTCGCGGAGCTTCAGGATGAAGTCGGGGATGACTGCACCCGGCTGGAGCCGCGGGCCCACGATGTTTGCGAAGCGGTATATCCAGGCGGTGAAGTCGTGGCTGTGGGCGTACACCGAGAGTAACGACTCCTCGCCGAGTTTACTGGCCCCGTAGATGCTGATGGGTTCGAGGGGGGCGAAGTCCTCGGGCGTGGGCCGGGGTGCCTCCCCGTAGATCGTCGACGAGGACGTGAAGGCGATCCGATCCACGCCAACCTCGTCCATCCGCTCGAGGACGTTCTCGGTGAGGCGGTTGTTCAGGCGGTACTGCTCGACGTCGTCCCGAGCGGGGTCCTTGTCGGCCGCGAAGTGAAAGACGGCATCGACCTCCTCGGTGAGGGCCGCCGCCACGACGTCGGTGTGGCGTAGGTCGCCCTGGACCACCTCGACGCGGTCGTCGAGCCAGTCCTCGTCCCCGTTCGAGAGGTCGTCGACCACGATCACCTCGTTGTCCTCGACAAGCCGGTTGGCGAGGTGGGAGCCGACGAAGCCCGCGCCGCCGGTGACAAGGAGCCTCGCGTTCTGGAGTTTCATGGGGTCACTGCCGGTGGCCGTGGAAAGTGTCTTCCGATCCGGGGCGTGGACGAAATGGGGCGGGACGGTGAACCCAGGCCGGCAAAAGCCGGGCCAGTTTTAGGTGGCCGGCGCCCAGGCCAAGGCATGAACGACACGAACGGTCGCTCCACGCCGGTCCGACGCCGAGCCGTGCTCGGAGCCCTTGCGGCCGGTGGGACCGTCGCACTCGCCGGGTGTGGCGGTGGCGCAGGTGGCGGCGGGACGCTTCCCTCGCCCGTCGCTGGCGACCCCGAAGCAGATCTCACGCTTGCCGTCTACGAGGACTTCGCCTGTCCGCACTGTGCCCACTACAACGTCGAGGGCTTCCCGGGACTCGAGTCTGCATACCTCGAATCCGGCGAGATCCGCTACGAACACCACGACCTGCCGATCCCGGTCGCGAATCCGGGCTCCTGGGAGGCCGCAAACGCCGGCCGGGCGGTGCAGGACCGGGCGGGCGACGGGGCGTTCTACACCTTCGCGAAGCGGGTCTTCGCGAACTACACGCAGATCCCGGAGGCGGGCCCGTCGCTGTACGAGTCCGTCGCCGACGATCTCGGCCTCGACGGGGCTGCCGTGCGCTCGGCCGCCGTCGATCGCGCGTACCAGGAGACAGTCGAGGCGGATCGCCAGGCTGGCCAGGATGCCGGCGTCTCGTCGACGCCGACGTTCGTCCTCGACGGGGAGATCGTCGCTGCGGGCTGGAGCGAGAGCGTCTATGGGACCGTCACCGACGCCATCGACGGTCAGCTCGGCACGACGGCCTGACACCGATGCAGGACACTCCCGACCTCGCCGTCCTGCGCCTGGGCCACCGGCCGGGACGGGACGAGCGGATCACCACCCACGTTGGGCTGACCGCCCGCGCGTTCGGAGCCGACCGCGTCGTCCTCGCGGGGGCTGGCGCCAGCCGCGCGGCCACCATCGAGGACATCACCGACCGCTTCGGCGGTCCGTTCGAGGTCGAGACCACGGAGGCGCCGATGGGCTGGCTCGGCGACCGCGAGGGGGAGATCGTTCACCTGACGATGTATGGCCTGCCGGTCCAGGACGTCGAGGCGGACCTGCGGGAGGAACACGTGGATGGCGCTCCGCTCACCGTCGTGGTCGGTGCCGAGAAGGTCCCCTTCGACGTTTACGAGCGGGCGGACTGGAACGTGGCGGTGACGAATCAGCCACACTCCGAGATCGCCTCCCTGGCGGCGTTCCTCGATCGGCTCTTCGAGGGCCGGGAACTCGATCGGGAGTGGACGGACGCCGACCGGACCGTAATCCCTCAGGAGACCGGGAAGCGCGTCGAGGAGCGGTAGGCCGGGGCCGTCGGGAAGCGGAGGAACCCGAAGGCGTCGAGGAGCGGTCGGCCGGGACCGTCGAGAAGCGGAGGAACCCGAAGGCGTCGACGAGCGGTCG
>JAZKTI010000015.1:0-19165 GCA_036625635.1 Haloarculaceae archaeon | reverse complement strand
CCGCCGAAGGCGTGGTTGCCGATGAGCGTCCAGGGGCCCATCATCCAGCCGATGTCCGAGACCCAGAAGAAGCGGTCCTGATCCTTGTGGTCGAAGGCGAAGTACAACTCCTTGGCCGGCTGGAGGAGCCCGCCGGCGTGGGTGTGGACGATCCCCTTCGGCTTGCCGGTCGTCCCCGAGGAGTACAGCAACATCGACTCCTGGTCTGCCGGCAGGGACTTCGTCTCGTACTCGTCGTCCTGGGTGGCCACGGCGTCGGCCCACCACTCGTCCCGCGCGCCGACCCAGGGGAGGCCCTCGTCGCCGGCCGCCAGACCGAGTCGCGAGTAGACGATCGTGTGCTCGACGTGGCCGACCTCGTCGATAGCCTCGTCGGCCTGGGGCTTGAGGTGGATTGCGTCGCCCCGTCGGAGGAAGCCGTCGCCCGTGAAGAGGACCGAACATCCCGAGTCCTCGATGCGGGTCGCCGTCGCGTCGACGCCGAAGCCCGAGAAGATGGGGACGGCGATGGCACCCACCTTGAAGCAGCCGTACATGATCGAGACGACCTCGGGGACCATGGGCATGTAAAGGCCGACGGTATCGCCGGTCTCGATTCCGCGCTCCTCGAGGGCGTTCGCGACCCGGTTGGACTGGCGGTGGAGTTCGTGGTAGGTAATCTCCCGTACCTCCCCGTCCTCGCCCTCCCAGATAGTCGCGACCCGGTTCCGCTCCGGGCTGTCTGCCCGGGCCCACCGGTCGACCACGTTGTGGGCGATATTCAGCTCCCCGCCGGGGTACCACTCCGTGAACTGGGGGCCCTCACTGTCGTCGAGAACGGCGTCGTAGTTCTCGTCGAACTCGAGATCGAGGAAGTCGACGACGGCGTCCCAGAACCACGCCAGCCCAGAGTCGGGGTCGCCCTCGCCGGTCTCGACGCTGCGGCGGTGGAGTTCCTCGAAGTTTTCGATGCCGTACTCGTCCATGAACGCACGGACGTTGCTGTTCGCGACGACGTGGGAGTCCGGCTCGTAGACCACTTCGTCGTAGTCATCGAATGACTGTTCCATGGTAATCGTCCAGAGCAACGACTGATGTCGACAAAGTGGTTGTGGTGGGCTGGCTTAGCGGGGCCGGCTCTCGGCCGGCTGCAACCCTTCCCGGGACAGCAGACTTCATAGGGCAGAACCCTTCGCGGGGCAGCAGCCTTCACGGGGCAACACCCTTCATCAGGCAGCTTCTTTCATGGGGCAGCACCCTTCATGAGGCAGCTTCCTTCACGGGGCAGCACCCTTCGCGGGGCAGCATGGGATACCGATCGTGTTGTCCTGCGTGGCCCGCCGCAGGTCCCGGGGTCGTACTGTTCGCTCAGGGCATGGTTCGAGGACCAACAGCCCGCTGGTCGCCTTAGTCTTGAAGCTGGAAGCGTGGGCTTCGATCGCCACCGGGATCGGTCTCTTCGCAGATCCCTACACCGGCCAGGGCCACGAGAGCGGAACGGACAGTGGCCTCCGTGAGCGTCGTTCGGTTGCGCAACTCGCCGATCGAGAGCGGGCGGGCCGCATCCACCAGCTCCATAAGGACCACCTTGGTTGCCAGTGATCCTTCCTCGATTCCGCCCCCACTACGAGTTCGCCCACCAGCGTCCGCTCGATTCACTGTTGCCATACCATCCCGTTCTGTCTGAGGGTGATTGTATTTCCCCGATCGTTCGAGTCGTTCAAAACCGTTCATGCCGGTAATTCTGGCTGAGGGCCGCCGAAGTGCGGGGATCCACACGATCGGTCATTGCGCCCGTCGGCCCTGTCACTGGTCGGGTTCCTGGTGATCGGCCGTCACACCTCATCGGCTACTGGCCAGGGCGGCTCTCGCGGCAATTAGCCATCCACCGCTGAACCAGCGCCTCAGTCGCCCTGTGCCTCAGTCGGCCAGCGCTTCCTCGGACCCGCTCGCTGCGGCGGGCTCCTGGATCCAGAGGTCGCCGAAGAGATCGTCTTGCTGGAGGACGACCCGGCCGCGGTGAGTCAGGAAGAGGACGCCGAGGAAGGTATCCACGCGGCTACCGCCGGCGTCCGCCACCTCCGCGAAGAGTACCTCCTCCCGGCCCCGCTCGTACTGCTCGCGGAGGGCGGCCCAGACGGAGTCGACGAGGTCGTCGATGTGTTCGCCGTGGGCGGTGCCAGTTACGTCCGCGACCGTGGGCTCGTCGTCGATCCGCACGTCGTCGCCGGTGCGGTAGTCCAGTTCCTGGGTCCCTCGGGTGTACCCGTGTGGGGAGTCGCTGGTGTCGTACTCCCGGTGTTCCTTCCACCAGGTGTCCCGCTCGGCCTCCCGCAGGTCCCGGACGAGTTCGTCGAGAGTCTGGGGCATGCCGCGGGCACGCCGGCGGTCCAGCCGGCGATCCATCTCCGCTTCGAGCCTGGCGAACGGGTCCGGATCGGCCGGCGCGTCGCCGTTCATCGCGAGTTCCCAGGGCTCGGGCTCCGGGTCGGAATCCTCCTCGGGCGAGAGCATCGCGTCCCCCTTCATCCGGAGGAGGACGCTCGCGTAGAACAATGCCCGGCCGGAGGTCCGGAGGTCGGCCTCCTCAAGGGCGCCGAGGAACTTGTCAGTCACGGCCACGATGTCGATGTCCCAGGGATCGATCTCGCCGTCCCGGGCAAGCTGGACGAGTACCTCGACGGGCTCGACCTCCTCCTCGTCGCTCCCCTCGGGTTCTTCCGGGTCCCCGGGGCCGTCGTCGAGCCCGAGGCCAGGTGTCTCCGGGACCGCCGCAGCCGGTCGGTCGCGGTCCTCGTGGCCGGCGATGTCGATGGGGATCTCCGAGTCGCTCATGTGCAGCCCCCGGTGGGCCCGGTCGGTCGGCGGTCAGTCATCTGCCGGAACCTCCGGTTCCTCGCCGCCGTCGTCGCCGATCTCATCCGATCCGGCGTCCTCAGGGCCTGAACCATCGGTGCCGGGGCCGTCACCGTCCGATCCACCGCTGCCGGGGCCGTCACCGCCCGATCCACCGCCGCCGGGGCCGTCACTGCCCGATCCACCGCCGCCGGGGCCGTCACTGCCCGGTCCACCGCCGCCGTGGCCCTCACCGCCCGGTCCGTCGGGACCCCCGACCGAGGGCGGGAGGTCCCCGGAGAGGTCGATACCCGTGACTGCCGAGAGGTTGTCCTCGCCCATCGTCACGCCGATGGCGCGCTCGGAGCGCTCGAGCAGCGCCGAACGGTGGGAAACGACGATGAACTGGGCGTTGCCGGCCAGTTCGTCGACGAGTTCGCCCACGAGTTCGGCGTTCGCTGCGTCGAGGAAGGCGTCCACCTCGTCGAGCGCGTAGAACGGGGCCGGGTTGAACCGCTGGATGGCGAAGATGAAGGCGAGCGCGGTCAAGGACTTCTCGCCGCCGGACATGGCGTTGAGCCGCTGGATCGGCTTGTCGCCGGGCTGGGCCTTCATCGTCAGGCCGCCGTCGAAGGGATTCTCCTCGTTCTCGAGGTAGAGGTGGCCCGTGCCGTTCGAGAGGCGCTTGAAGATGTGCTGGAAGTTCTCGTCGATGGCCTCGAAGGCCTCCATGAAGGCCTCCTTCTTGCGGGCCTCGTAGGTCTCGATCCGGTCGCGGATGCCGTCGGCCTCCTCGATGAGCGTGTCCCGCTTGTCCTCGAAGTCCTCGAGTTTGGCCTCGACGCGGTCGTAGTCCTCGATAGCGAGCATGTTCACCGGCTCGAGGGCGTCCATTTCGGCCTGGAGCCGGTCGATCTCCGACTGGACCTCGTCGTGGTCCGGAATCGCCTCGGCGTCGTAGTCCCCGACCTCGGCCGCGAGTTCGTCGATCTCCCACGCGAGGCGCTCCTCGTCCTCGCGGTACTCCGCGAGGTCGGCCTCGACGCTCGTGACCTCGCTACGGGCCTCGTTGCGGGCCTCGCTGGCCTGGGCGAGGTCCTCCTTTAGCGCGGCCCGTTCCTCTTTGAGGTCGGCGAGGTCTGACTCGAGTTCGGCGACGGCGGCCTCCTTCTCCACGAGGATCTCCTGCTTGTCGGCGATCTGATCCTCGAGGTCGTGGATCTGCGCTTCGGCCTCGGCCTTGCGCTCCTGGGCCGCCTCGATGGCGGCCTGGAGTTCCTCGATGGCGTCCTGTGCGTACTCCGTTTCGAGCTGGTACTCGTTGAGTTTGCCGTCTATGTCGTCCATGTCCCGCTCGAGAGCCGCGATTTCGTCCTCGATGGCCTCGGCGCGGTCCGTGAGGGCGGGCAGGTCGCTGTCCTGGACCTCGCTTTCGAGGGCCTCGATCTCGCCGTGAATCTCCTCGATCTCGGCCTCGCGCTCGTCGATATCCGCCTCGAGGGCGTCCATCTCGTCGGAAACGCGTTCCCGCTCTGCCTGGATCTCTTCGAGGTCCGCCTCGAGGTCGGCCTTCCGCGAACGGGTCTGCTCGATCGCACCCTGCTTCGACTCGAGGTCGCTTTCGATCTCGCGAACCTGGTCGGCGGCGTCGGTCTGGCGGTCGCGAGCGTCCTCGAGGCGGCTCTCGACGTCGCGGAGTTCCCCGCGACGCTCCTGGCGTTCGTCCTCCAGTTCGTTGATCCGGGCCGCGACCCGCTCGAGTTTCCCCTCGCTGCCGTCGAAACTGAACCTGGTTCCCTTCGATGAGCCGCCGGTCATCGCCCCGGACTTCTCGACGAGGTCGCCGTCGAGGGTCACGAGACGGTACGTGCCCATCAGGTCCCGGGCGGTCTCGATGTCCTCGACGACGAGCGTGTCACCGAGGACGTAGCTGAAGACGCCGGCGTAGGCCGCCTCGAAGTCGACGAGGTTGTACGCGAAGTCGACGACGCCATCCCGGGCGGGCGCCGATCCGGGCGGGCGAGGGTCCATCTCCGTGATCGGGAGGAAGGTCGCCCGGCCGGCGTTGCGGTCCTTGAGGAACTCGATGCAGCCCTGGCCGACGCTGTCGTTGTCCACGACCACGTGGGCGAGGCGACCGCCGGCGGCCGTCTCGCAGGCCGTCGCAACCGCGCCCTCGACGCTGCCGAGGTGGGCAACCGTGCCGTGGACGCCGTCCCGGTCGGCCTGGAGGACGGTCGTGACCGCCCGGCCGTAGGACGAGTCGCCCGACTCGCCGGCCTTCGCCTCGAGCTGGGCGTACTCCTGCTGGAGCCCGGCGATCTCGTCCTCGAGGTCGTCGATCTCGCTCGCACGCGTGCGCTTCTCGGCCTTGAGGTCCTCGACGACCTCCGCGATCGTCTCGCGGTTCCGTTCGGCCTTCTCGAGTTCGTCCTCGAGGTCGGCGATCTCGGCCTCGAGTTCCGGAACCCGGTCCTCGGCTGCCTCGATCTGGGTCTCCGTCTCCCGTTGCTCGTTCGAGCGCCGGCGCGCCTCGTCGAGCAGGCGGTCCTGTTCGCGCTGGAGGTCGTTCTTCGCTGCCTTCGCCTCCTCGACGGCCTCGCGTTTCTCGTCGAGGGCCTCCTTGACCTCCTCGTACTCCGCCGCGACCTCGTCGATGCGGGCCTCGACCTCCTCGAGGTCGGCCTCCTTCTCGGCGACGTCCCGGGCGAGGGAGGACTTCGAGACCTTCGCCTCTCGAATGTCGGTCTCCAGGTCCTCGATGGTCTCCTGCTTCCGGTCGATCTTGACGAAGGCCTGTCGGCGCTCGTTCTCGGCCTCCTCGGCGGCCGCCTCGGCGGTCTCGATCCGGTCCTCGAGGCGGGCGATATCCCCCTTGACCTCCTCCATCTCCCGCTTGATCTCGAGTTGCTCGTCCTCGCCCTTCCGCTCGATCTCCTCGTTGAGGTCCTCGAGGTCGTCTTCCAGCCGCATGACCTCCCCCTGGCGTTTGTCCAGGGTCGCCTGGCGCTCCGCCAGGGTCGCCTCGAGGGCCTCGATTTCCGCCCGGACCGCCTCGAGCTCGGCCCGCTTGTCTTCGAGTTCGGCGGCCTTCTTGTAGCCCTCGAAGGCCTGTTTCTCGTCGCGGAGGGCCTGGTATTCGAGGGCGGTGTCGCGCTCCTCCGTGAGCTGGTCGAGGCGGTTCGCCTTGTCATCGATGCGGATCTCGGCCTCCTCGATGCGCTCCTCGACGACCTCGAGTTCCTCGAAGGCGTCGGCCTTCTTCTCGTCGAACTCGGCGACGCCGGCGATCTCGTCGATAATTTCGCGACGGGCGCCGGCGGTCATCTGGGTGATATCCGTGACGTCGCCCTGCATGACGACGTTGTACCCCTCGGGCGTTACGCCGGCCTGGGAGAGGAGGTCCTGGATGTCCGAGAGGTTGACCGAGCGGCCGTTGATGTAGTAGTAGGAGTAGTAGTTCTCCTCGGTCTCCTTCACCCGGCGCCGAATAGCGATCTCCTCGACGTCCCCGACGTCGTCGGTGCCGGCGGCGTTGACGACCTGGGCGCGCTCGAGTGTCCTGTCGGTGTTGTCGAGGACGACCTCGACACTCGCCTCGCGCTCGCCCTCGAAGGACTCGCCCTCCTGGTGGCCCGGATGGTAGATGAGGTCGGTCAGTTTCTCGGCGCGGATGCCCGAGGTCCGGGCCAGGCCCAGGGCAAAGAGGATGGAGTCGATGATGTTGGACTTCCCGGAGCCGTTCGGACCCATAACGGTGGTGAAGTCCGCGTAGAAGGGGATACGGGTCTTCCGGCCGAAACTCTTGAAGTTGTCGAGTACGAGCTCTTTGATGTGCATGGGGTGCTCGCAACGGAGGTCCGACCTTACGCGACGATGATGTCGCCTGACTCGGATTCCTCCGCGTTGTCGGGGTCGTCGGGGGCCTCGTTTTTAGGTGTATCGGCTGTCTGGGCCGTCTCGACCTGGTCGCTTCCGGTCTCCGGCGGGTCGCCGAATCCCTCGTAGTCGTCGCCAAGCGGCGCAAAGCCGATGTCCTCGTCGATGACGTTCTCGAGTTCTCGCAGCCGAACCTTGCACTCGACGAGTTCGTCCGTCAGGCCCTCGACGGACGCCTCGAGTTCCTGCACCCTCGATTCGAGTGCCTCCACTCTGTTGGGACACATACCTCCACCGTGTGACTCCCATCGTATAAACGTACGTCAGACATTGGTTTCACGTCCAATAGGTAGCAGAACGGCGTCGAGACGTGCCGAAACAGCGTATTAGCACCTCCGAGGCCGAGCCAGCCTATATCACGAAACTGAGAGCTGGTGGCCGAGACGCGGCCAAAGGTCCCGCTTCACCGGTCGCCGAGGCCACCGGTCACCGACACGCTCATCGCCGGCTCGAACGGCCACCGCCTGCCCTGAGCGCCGGCTTCACCGGCCACCGACTGCCTTGAGCGCCGGCTTCGCCGGCCACCGACTGCCCTGAGCGCCGGCTTCGCCGGCCACCGACTGCCTTGAGCGCCGGCTTCGCCGGCCACCGACTGCCTTGAGCGCCGGCTTCACCGGCCACCGACTGCCTTGAGCGCCGGCTTCACCGGCCACCGACTGCCTTGAGCGCCGGCTTCACTGGCCACCGACTCGGCGCCGGCCCATCCACCCATACCTGGGACTATTCCTCGAGCAAGGACTCCTCGGCGTACTCCTCCCGGAGGTCCTTCTTCGAGAACTTCCCGGTGGCCGTCTTCGGCACGGCGTCGATGAAGACGTACCGTTCGGGCTCCCACCAGTCCGGGAACTTCTCTGCGAGCATCTCGCCGACTTCCTCCCGGAGCTGTTCGTCGTCGATTGTCGCACTCTCGCGTTTGACCACGAAGCCGACGGGGCGTTCCTGGTAACGCTCGTGGGGGACGCCGATGACGGCCGCCTCGCTGACGGCATCGTGGGCCATGATCGCGTTCTCGAGTTCCTGCGAGGAGATCCACTCGCCGCCGGACTTGATGACGTCGTCCGCCCGGTCGACAATCTCGATGTAGCCGTCGGGGTCGACGGTGACGATGTCGCCGGTACGGAGCCACCCGTCCTCGAACTCCTCCTCGTTGGCGTCGGGCCGTTGGTGGTAGTCGGTCGTGACCCAGGGGCCCCTGACGAGGAGCTCGCCGAAGTCCTCGCCGTCCCAGTCGATCCGGTCGCCCTCGTCGTCGAGGACCTTGAATTCGAGGCCGGGCATGATGACTCCCTGCTTGCCTCGCTTGTCGAGCTGTGTCTCGTAGTCCGCGCCCGCCAGGTCGCCGGTGAGCTTCGCCGTCGTGCCGATCGGCGTGGTCTCCGTCATGCCCCAGGCGTGGACGACCTCGACGCCCATGTCGTCGTACTGTCGGATGAGGCTCTCGGGGGCTGCGGCGCCGCCGATGTAGACCTCCTCGAGGGCCGAGAGGTCCACCTCGTTGTCCTGGAGGTACTCCAGCAGGCCGAGCCAGACCGTCGGGACGCCGGCGGCGACGGTCACGCCCTCGGACTCGAGCAGGTCGGCGATGTCGGCCGGGTCGGGTGCTGGCCCGGGGAAGACCTGTTTGGCCCCGGCGGCTGTCGCGGCGTAGGGAAAGCCCCAGGCGTTGGCGTGGAACATGGGGACGACTGGCATCACCACGTCGCCGTCGTCGACGTTGATGCCCATCGGCGTGAGTGCCGCCATCGTGTGCGTCCAGAGCATCCGCTGGGTGTACTCGACGCCCTTTGGCTTCCCGGTCGTGCCAGAGGTGTAACACATCCCCGCCCGCGACTCGCCGTCGAGGTCCGGCCAGTCGTAGGCCGCGTCGTGGCCGGCGACGAAGTCGTCGTACGCGACGGTCTCGGGCAGGCCGACGTCGGGAACCTCGGACCCGATGACGACGAACTGCTCGACGGTCGCGAAGGCGTCCTCGTCGTAGGCGCTCGCGACCTTGTCCGCCAGGGACGGGTCGACGAACAGGATCCGGTCGGCCGCGTCCTCGACGATGTACTGGACGTGCTCGTCGGGAAGAAGCGGATTGATGGTGTGGAGCTGAGCGCCGCTGTTCGGGACGGCGAAGTAGGTCTCGAAGTGACGGAGGTGATTCCACGAGACCGTCGCGACCCGGTCGCCGCGCTCGACGCCGGCGTCGGCCAGCGCGTGCGCCAGTCGGCCGACGTCGTCCCGGAACCCGGCGTAGGTCGTCCGCGTCCGGCCCGCGTGGGTCCGGGAGACGAGTTCCGTCTCAGGAAAGATGTTCGCGGCCCGCCACAGGAACGGTCGGAGTGTTTCGGGAGTTCCTCCTGGCATGTCAGGAGGGTGGGACCGGCGGCCCGATATATGTTCTCACGTATCGCACGAGCTGGGCCAGATGGTCTCGACTCCTTGGACCCGTCGGGCGGGCCCCCGTGGCGATTGGGCCGTCGGTGGTCCAGTCGGCCGCGATCGATCTCCGCCTGGTGGGGAGGTGACCCGGTCCCCGAGACTCGGGTTTCAGCTACCCACCCCTCGGCGGCCGCTGTCGTCAGGCTTTAGCCACCCGAAATCGAATCGGGGCCAATGAGCGTACAGGCCCGCGAGTCGGCGGACCTCGCCGTCGTCATCGGGCTGGAGGTTCACGTCCAGCTCGAGACCGACACGAAGATCTTCTGTGGGTGCTCGACGGACCTCGCCGAGGCCGAACCGAACACGCACACATGCCCGGTCTGTCTCGGGCTTCCGGGGGCCCTGCCGGTCCTCAACGAGGCCGCCGTCGAGGCCGCCGTGAAGGTGGGGAAGGCGATCGACGCCGACGTCCCCGAGGAGACCCGGTTCCACCGGAAGAACTACTTCTACCCCGATCTCCCGAAGAATTTCCAGATCACCCAGTACGATGAGCCGATCTGCCAGGACGGCCGCCTGGAGTTCGCCGTCGAGGGGGAGCGCCGGACCGTCGGCATCGAGCGCGCACACCTCGAGGAGGACCCCGGCAGCCTGCGCCACGAGGGCGGGGCCATCGACACCGCCGAGTACACGCTCGTCGACTACAACCGCGCCGGCGTCCCCCTCCTCGAGATCGTGACCGAGCCGGACTTCCGTGGCGCCGGGGAGGTCCGTGCCTTCCTCGCAAAACTGGAGGAGGTCCTCGAGTACCTCGGTGTCTTCGACTCGACCCGCGACGGGAGCCTCCGGGTCGACGCCAACCTCTCCGTGGTCGACGCCGACGAAGTGGGGGAGGCCGACGAGGGCGAGACCGACGAAGTGGGGGAGGCCGACGAGGGCGAGACCGACGAAGTGGGGGAGGCCGACGAGGCCGAGACCGACGATGGGGAGGCCGACGAGGTGGGCGAGGCCGGCGCCATCGACCGAGCGGTCCTCGAGTCGGCCAACCGGACCGAGGTGAAGAACATCTCCAGCCACAAAGGGGCCGAGCAGGCCCTGGCCTACGAGGCCACCCGCCAGAAGAACGCCGTCTCCCGCGGGCGCGCGGTGGCACAGGAGACCCGCCACTGGGACGAGTCTCGCGGCATTACGGTCTCGATGCGCTCGAAGGAAGCCGAGAAGGACTACCGGTACTTCCGCGAAGCCGACCTGCCGCCGTTGCGGGTGGGCAACTGGAAGGAGGAACTCTCGATCCCGGAACTCCCGGAGGCCCGCCGCGAGCGGTTCCGGAGTGAGTACGGCCTGAGCGAGGAAGCGGCCTCGAAACTCACCAGTACGAAGCAGGTGGCCGACTTCTATGAGGACCTCGCCGGGGAGTTCGATCCGGACCTGGCCGCGACCTGGGTCGCCGACAATTTGCTGGGGGAACTCAACTACCGCGGCCTGGCACTAACAGACGTCGCCGATCGCCTCGAGGAGGTCCACCGGCTGGTCGAACTGGTGGCCACCGACGAAATTACCGCCAAGAACGCCCGGGAGACCGTCCTCCGGCGGATGCTCGACGAGGGCGAGAATCCCGACGCGGTCGTCGAGGCCGAGGGGCTCGGAAAGACCGGCGGCGAGGCGGTCAGGGCGGCCGTCGAGGACGCGATCGAGGAGAATCCGGAGGCAGTCGAGGACTACGAGGCTGGCGAGCAGGGCGCGCTGAACTTCCTCGTGGGGCAGGTCATGCAGGCGACCGGCGGGAGCGCCGACCCCGGCGAAGTGAACCGGTTGCTGCGTGAGGCACTCGAGGATTGAGTGGACTCGGGGTTCCTACCGGAGCCCGTAGGGTCGTCGCAACGAGCCCGAAAGCCCTCACCCGCTCGCGCTCTGGGTTGTCACATCGCAGGCCTTAGTCGACCGAGCGGAGCGAGCCGGGAGCGAGCGAGTTGAGGGCTTTCTGGCTCGTTGCAGTGGTGGCAGTAGTTGCAGGGGTGGCAGTAATTACAATGTCAGGCAGTAATTACAGTAGTGGCAGTAGTTACAGCGGCGGGCAGTAGTACCAGTGGTTGCAATAGTTACTATGGTTCCAGTGGTTACAAAGGTTGCAGCATCTCACACCCTTCGAGACACGGAACAAGCACCCACAAACCACGAGCCAACCAACTCTATTGGTCGTGCAGCACGAATTCGATGCGCTCCGTGTCGGCACCCTTCCTGGTCGTATCGACGATTTCGATGCGCCCGATCTCGCCGAGGTGGTCCACGTGCGTGCCACCGCAGGGACAGTAGTCGTAGTCCTCGATCTCGACGACGCGAAGCGGGTCGACCGAGTCGGGAATCAGGTCAAGCAGCGCCCGGCCCTCGTCGGTCTCGGCCTCGACCTCCTCGCGCGGGCGCTCGGCCTTCGTCACGGCGAGGTCCTGCTCGATCACCCTGTTGGAGCGCTCCTCGATGAGTGCGATATCTTCCTCGTCGAAGTCGGCGGGCTCGAAGTCGATGCGCGACCGGTCGGGGTAGATCTGGTTGCCCGCGGTCGTCGCGTCGTACTCGTCGAGGACGACCCGCGAAACGACGTGCTGGGCGGTGTGCATCCGGCGGAGGTCCCGCCGCCGGTTGGCGTCGATCTCGCCGTGGACCGCGGTGCCGGGTTCGGGCACCTCGCCGCCGAGGTTCGCAATAGCGTGTTTCACGTCGCCGTGGTCCTTCCGGACGTCGTCGATACTGGCCTCGCCCCCGTCCCAGGCGATGGTCCCGTGGTCCGGGGGCTGGCCGCCGCCCTCGGGGTAGAAGTACGTCCCGTCGAGGACGATGTAGTCCCCGGTGGCGTCGGTGACCTCGGCGTCGAAACTGGTCACGTCGTCGTCGGCTGGCAGGTAGCGGAGGTCGGTCATCGAGTCGTCATAGGACGGCACAGCAACAAATATTGCATGGCTGGCGGACGAACTCGGGCGTGTGGCTCTCACGGGGAGACGACGACGCCGCCCATCCGTAGCGCGTTTGTACCTCCCCCACGCACACCTGTCCAATGAGCGACAGCGAGCAGGAACTCGGGATGACCGAGTCCAAGGAACACAACACCGGGGAGTGGTACGCCGAACTCGTCCAGAAGGCCGGCCTGGCCTCCTACGCGCCGATGGGCGGGTTCATCGTCACCCGGCCGCGAGGTTACGAGGTCTGGGAGCGCATTCAGAACCACCTCGACAGCTGGTTCAAGGACACGGGCGTCCAGAACGCCTACTTCCCGCTGCTCATCCCCGAGAGCCTCCTCGAGCGCGAGAAGGAGGTCGTCGAGGGCTTCGACCCCGAGGTCGCCTGGGTCACCCACGGCGGGTACGACGAACTCGAGGAGCGCCTGGCGGTCCGGCCCACCAGCGAGTCCATCATCGCGCCCTTCATGGCCCAGTGGATCCGCTCCCACCGCGACCTCCCCATGCGTCTCAACCAGTGGTGTTCGGTGGTCCGCTGGGAGGCCACCGAGACCAAGCCCTTCTTCCGGACCAAGGAGTTCCTCTGGCAGGAGGGTCACACCGCCCACGCCGACCTCGAGGACGCCTGGGCGGAGACCATGCGCCGGCTCGACCAGTACGAGCGGGTCTACGAGGAGGTCATGGCCATGCCCGCGTTGACGGGCCGGAAGCCGCCCCACGACAAGTTCCCCGGGGCCCACACCACAACCACCGTCGAGACGCTCATGCCCGACGGGAAATCGGTCCAGGGGGCCACCTCCCACTACCTCGGGACATCCTTCGCGGAGGCCTTCGACATCACCTACGTCGACGCCGACGAGGCCGAGAAGACCGCCCACACCGCCTCCTGGGGCATGTCCTGGCGGGCCATGGGCGCGATGTTCATGACCCACTCCGACGACCAGGGGCTCGTGTTGCCGCCTGTGCTGGCGCCCGAGCAGGTCGTCGTCGTCCCCATCTGGCAGGAGGCCAACAAGGCGGAGGTCGTCGGGTACGCCGAGGACGTGGCGACTGACATCGAGGGCACCGCCCGCGTGGAACTCGACGACCGCGAGAACCGCAACCCCGGGTTCAAGTACAACGAGTGGGAGCTCAAGGGCGTCCCCCTCCGGATCGAGATCGGGCCCAACGAGGCCGCCGACGGCGAGGTGACCCTCGTCCACCGGCCCGACGGCGAGCAGGTCGTCGAGGACCGCGCGGAGATCGCCGCCACGGTCGAGGAGCACCTCGACACTGTCTACGCCAAGCTCTACGCGGCCGCGGCAAAAAATCTCGAGGACGGTA
This sequence comes from Haloarculaceae archaeon, assembly GCA_036625635.1. Taxonomy (GTDB): domain Archaea; phylum Halobacteriota; class Halobacteria; order Halobacteriales; family Haloarculaceae; genus JAZKTI01. Next base: position 5,777 of record JAZKTI010000015.1, on the reverse strand, counting down.
TTCGTGAGGCCGAGAGTCGCGAGGAGATCCTCGGCACCATCGGGCAGCACGGCGGTTACGTCAAGGCCGGCTGGTGTGGCGACGAGGCCTGCGAGGATCCCATCAAGGAGGCCATCGCCGCCGAGATCGTCATGGTGCCCCTGGACCGCGACGCGGAACCGATCCACGACGGGTGTGCGATCTGTGGCGAGGCGGCCCAGGAGACCGCCTACTTCGCCAAGACGTACTGAGGTGCGGGACGGGATTTCGTCCGGGGCTCCGGGAGGGTGTCTCAGCGAAGCATAGGGGTGGCCGTCGTGACGCCGCCGGTCCGGCGTGTGGACCGATCCAATGTCTCTGGAACCTCCACGGCGGCGCTCGTCCTTCACCATCCGGTTGGGGACTCCGCAGGACCCGGTTGCACGTCTACCGCCGGGATACGGTTGGCCGGGTCGAAAGAGGACAGACCTTAATCGTCATTATATATCATTCAGAGCCCCGGTCGTTCCGGGACGGTAACACTGAAAAAAGGTTCGACACTCCGGGTCACTCCGTGCGGGCTGTTGACGTACCACAGTATACGAGAGCCCCACAAAAAACCCCGCGAGGCATCCATGTGGAACGTTTATGAGGGACTCTGGGGCCGGGCCACGAGAATATATATTCCCTTATTTGGGTTTAACACACTTACAGCCCTTGATGAGTAACCTCTTATGCTGGCAGTCGATAGTCGCTCCCATATGACAGCGCCACGCCCCACCGGCGGGACCGGCGAGGACGTCTGCCTCGCCGACCCGGCCGATCAACGAGCGAACTGCGGTGTCGGCGTCGTGATGGACCTCCAGGGCGGGAGCCAGCACGACGTCGTCCGGGACAGTCTCGACCTGCTCGAGAGCATGGAACACCGGGGGACCACCGGGGCCGAGACCGGGACCGGTGACGGTGCGGGCATCATGCTCCAGGTGCCTCACGACTTCCTGGCCGACGAGATCGACGTCGCCCTCCCCGAGCCGGGCGGCTACGCCGTCGGCACGGTCTTCCTTCCCAGAGCGGACGAGGAGGCGCGGGCCGCCATCCGATCCTTCGTCGAGGAGCGTCTTGCCGATTGGGACCTCGACGTCCTCGGCTGGCGGGCCGTGCCCACGGACAATGAGGGACTCGGAGCGACGGCTCTCGAGGCCGAACCGGCCATCTCCCAGGTCGTCGTGACGTCGGCCGAGGGCGCCACCGGCGAGGCCTTCGACCGAGAGCTCTACGTCGGCCGCCGCGCGCTCGAAAACGCCGTCGAGGCGGAGCAGCCACAGGGTGCGGAGCGCTTCTACGTCGTCTCGCTCGACCGCAAGACCGTCGTCTACAAGGGCCTCCTGAAGGCCGACCAACTCGCGGACTACTTCCCGGATCTCCAGGACGAACGCATACAGTCGACCTTCGCGATGGTCCACGCCAGGTTCTCCACGAACACGCTGGGCGCCTGGCACCTGGCCCACCCCTATCGGACCGTCGTCCACAACGGCGAGTTCAACACGATCCAGGGGAACATCAACTGGATGCGCGCCCGGGAGACCGACATCGAGCACCCGGCCTTCTCGTCGGACGATGGGGGGAGCACCTCGGAGAGGACGGGCGAGGTAGCCTCGCGAGACGACCTCGACGCGATCAAACCTATCATCGACGATCCGGAACAGTCCGACACCGCCAGTCTCGACAACGCGCTCGAACTGCTCCTGCAGGGTGGCCGTGACCTCCCCCACGCCCTCAGGATGTTGATTCCGGAGGCCTGGCGGGGCGAGGCCAACGACGTCGAGGGGGACCGGTACGACTTCTACGACTACCACGCCTCCATCGTCGAGCCCTGGGACGGCCCGGCGCTCGTCGCCGCGACCGACGGCGAGCGCGTCGGGGCGGTGCTCGACCGGAACGGCCTCCGCCCCTGCCGGTACGACGTCCTCGAGGACGACACGCTCGTGATGTCCTCGGAGGCCGGTGCCCTGGATTACGACGAAAGCGAGATCCGCGAGCGCGGCCGTCTCCAGCCGGGGCAGTGCTTCCTGGCCGATCCACAGGAGGGCCGGGTCGTGCCCGACGCGGAGGTCTTCGACCGCATCAGTGACGACGACTACGGCAAGTGGGTCCGCCGGGAGCAGGTCACCATCGACGACCTCTCGCCGGACGACGACAACACCCCCCGCGGGGACGTCGAGGCGCTCCGGGCCCACCAGGCCATGTACGGCTACACCTACGACGAGGTCGACCACCTCCTCGAGCCGATGGCCGAGAAGGGCAAGGACCCCGTGGGCTCGATGGGCGACGACACCCCGCTGTCGGTCCTCTCCCAGTTCAACCGCCCGCTGTTTACCTACTTCAAGCAACTCTTCGCCCAGGTCTCGAACCCGCCGCTTGACTACATCCGCGAGGAACTCGTGACCAGCCTCGAGACCCGGCTGGGCCACCAGCGCAACCTCCTCGCCGAGACCCAGGCCCACGCCCGCCAGCTCGTGCTCGACTCGCCGATCCTCACCGACCAGGAGATGGCCGCCATCCGCGACGTGAGGGCCAACGGCATGGAGGCCCGGACCCTCGATATCACCTACGACTCGGACGAGACAGGCCTCCGAGAAGCCGTCGAGGACGTCCGGGCAGCCGCCGACCGGGCTGCCGAGGCCGGTGTCGACGTGGTCGTCCTCTCGGACCGGGAGGCCGGTCCCGACGACGTCCCCATCCCGAGCCTGCTGGCGGTCGGTGGCGTCCACCACCACCTCGTCCGCAACGGTCGCCGCAACCAGGTCGGGCTGGTCCTCGAGTCCGGCGACCCGCGGGCTGTCCACCACTTCGCCACGCTGGTCGGGTACGGGGCCGGCGCCGTCAACCCCTACCTGGCCTACCAGACCATCGAGGACCTCGTCGCGGGTCCCGACGGCGCGGACGTCTCGGCGGCCATCGACGCCTACGTCAACGCCGTCGAGGACGGCCTCCTGAAGACGATGGCGAAGATGGGCATCTCGACGGTCGAGAGCTACCAGGGCGCCCAGATCTTCGAGGCCGTGGGGCTGTCCTCGGACTTCGTCGCGGAGTACTTCGAGGGGACCGAGAACCGCACCGAGGGGATCGGGATCGAGGAGGTCGAGACGGACCTGCTGGACCGCCACGAGATCGCCTGGGCCGAGGAGGAACCCGAGATGCCACGGGTCGGGGAGTACGAGAACCGGTCCGGGGGCATCTACCACCAGTGGAACCCCGGGACGGTGGGTACCCTCCAGCAGGCCGTCCGGCGCGGCGACTACGAGCAGTACCGCGAGTTCGCCGACGAGGTCAACGACCAGACCGAACAGCTCCAGACCCTCCGGGGGCTGCTCGCCTTCGACGACGCGGACCGCGACCCGATCCCCGTCGCTGAAGTCGAGCCGGTCCACGAGATCGTCACCCGATTCGAGACCGCCGCGATGAGTCTCGGGTCGCTCTCCCCGGAGATGCACGAGAACAACGCCATGGCCATGAACCGCCTCGGCGGCTCCGCCAACACCGGCGAGGGGGGCGAACCGCCGGAGCGCTTCGGCACCGAGAAGGGGTGCCACACGAAGCAGGTGGCTTCGGGCCGCTTCGGTGTCACCTCGACGTACCTGGCGAACGCCGAGGAACTCCAGATCAAGATGGCCCAGGGCTCGAAGCCCGGCGAGGGGGGGCACCTCCCCGGCAAGAAGGTCAACGAGATGATCGCCCACGTCAGGTACGCGACGCCGGGCGTCGGCCTGATCTCCCCCCCGCCGCTGCACGACATCTACTCGATCGAGGATCTCAAACAGCTGATCCACGACCTGAAAGCCGCCAACCCGGCGGCGGACATCAACGTCAAACTCGTCGCCGAGGCCGGCGTCGGCATCATCGCCGCCGGCGTCGCCAAGGCCAACGCCGACAAGGTCCACATCTCCGGGCACTCGGGCGGAACCGGCGCGAGCCCGAAAACCTCGATCAAGAACGCCGGGGTTCCCTGGGAACTCGGCCTCGCGGAGGCCAACCAGATGCTCCGCCAGACCGGGCTGCGTGACCGTATCACCGTTACAACCGACGGTGGCCTCAAAACCGGGCGCGACGTCGCCATCGCCACCCTCCTGGGCGCGGAGGGCTACGCCTTCGGGACGGCCTCGATGGTCACCTCCGGCTGCGTGATGGCCCGCCAGTGCCACGAGAACACCTGTCCGGTCGGTGTGGCGACCCAGAACGAGAAGCTCCGCGATCGCTTCCCCGGCGAGCCACAGCACGTCATCAACTACATGACCTTCATCGCCCAGGAACTCCGCGAGATCATGGCCGACCTGGGCTTTTCGACCGTGGAGGAGATGGTGGGACGCGTCGACGCCCTCCGGCAGCGCGAGGGCCTGACACAGGAGAAGGCGAAGTTGGTCGACCTCTCCGCCCTCCTCGCCGAGCCCGAGAGCGACTACGACGTCGGTCGGGTCAAGACCGAACCCCAGTCCCACGAGGTCGGGCAGGCCCTGGACTGGGACCTGATCGACGCCGCCGACGCCGCGATCGACCGTGGCGAACCCGTCACGATCGACCGCGAAGTGGACAACGTCAACCGGGCCATCGGCGCCACGCTCTCGAATCGCCTCTCCCGCGAGTACGGTATCGAGGGCCTCCCGGCCGACACCATTACCTGCCGGTTCGAGGGCACCGCCGGCCAGAGCTTCGGCGCCTTCCTCCAGGACGGGGTCACGATGGAACTCGTTGGTACTGCCAACGACTACGTCGGCAAGGGCCTCTCGGGTGGCAAACTCGTCGTCCGGACGCCCGCGGATGCGGGCTACGCCGCCAGCGAGAACGTCGTCGTCGGGAACGTTGCCCTCTACGGCGCCACCCAGGGCGAGTGCTACGTCAACGGGCAGGCGGGCGAGCGGTTCGGGGTCCGCAACTCGGGCGTCAAGGGCGTCGTCGAGAGCGTCGGCGACCACGGCTGCGAGTACATGACCGGCGGCGCCATCGCCGTTCTCGGCGCCACCGGCAAGAACTTCGCCGCGGGGATGTCCGGCGGCGTCGCCTACGTCTACGACCCAGCGGACACCTTCGAAGACCGCGCCAACACGGGCATGGTGACCCTGTTCGACGGCCTCGAACCCCTGGATCGCGACATGCTCACCCGCCTCGTCGAGAACCACGCCGCCTACACGGACTCCGCGCGGGCGGCCGAGTTGTTCGAGGACTGGGAGGCCGAGATCGAGAACTTCACGAAGGTGATGCCTGACGCCTACGCGGAGGTCATCGAGGAACGCGAACGCGACGACGTGCGGACCGAGTTGCCCGACCCGGCGACGCCGACGGCCGAGACGGACAGCTCCGCGATGCAGGGTCAGGCGGACGACTGAGCGTCGCCACTCCCACCTGTCGCGAACGCGGCCACCGCCCCGCTCTCTGGACCTGTGGGTACCTGTCCCACTCCTGTGCTGTTCGATCTCGGTCGGGTTCGCGGACGCGTCGATCGGCTGCCGACCGCTCGAGGACCGCGTCGTCGTCGATCTCGCGCTCGACGATACGCCTCGACCCCATGGCCCGCCCGCTCGAATTGGGGCGCCTGGAATTCGGACCGCCACAGAAAGCCCCGCCCTCGGGACCAAATACCGCTGGGTTCACACCCGCCCACAAAGCCCTCGACCCGCTCGCCGGTGCGTAGCAGGATATCCCTCTGAGCGGCCGCGAGCGAGGTGAGGGCTTTCGGGCCGGTTGCGGTTGCGTCCCCGTTTCCATTTGAGAGCGAGGTGAGGGCTTTCGGGCCGGTTGCGGTTGCGTCCGTGTTTCTATTTGAG
>JAZKTI010000271.1:0-3272 GCA_036625635.1 Haloarculaceae archaeon | reverse complement strand
GATCACCGAGGGCGCGGTCATGGAGGACGACGGCCACATCGTCGTCGGGACCGCCGGCCACGTCGACCACGGCAAGTCCACGCTCGTGGGCTCGCTCGTCACCGGCCGGACCGACGACGGCGAGGGTGGGACGCGGGCCTTCCTCGACGTCCAGCCCCACGAGATCGAGCGGGGGCTGTCGGCGGACCTCTCCTACGGCGTCTACGGGTTCGACGATGGCGGCGCGGTGCGGATGGACAACCCCCACCGGAAGGGCGACCGGGCCCGCGTCGTCGCGGAGGCCGATCGGCTCGTGAGCTTCGTCGACACGGTCGGGCACGAACCCTGGCTCCGGACGACCATCCGGGGCCTCGTCGGGCAGAAACTCGACTACGGGCTGCTGACGGTGGCGGCGGACGACGGCCCCACCGAGACGACCAGGGAGCACCTGGGGATCCTGCTCGCGACGGATCTCCCGACGATCGTGGCCATCACGAAGGCCGACCTCGTGGACGAGGAGCGGGTCCACGAGGTCGAGCGCGACGTGGAGCGACTCCTCCGGGAGGTCGACAAGACCCCCTTGCGGATCGACCGCCACGGCGTCGACGCGGCAATCGAGGAGATCTCGGAGACGGTCGTCCCGGTCCTCACCACGAGCGCCGTGGCCGGCGAGGGCCTGGACACGCTGGACGAACTCTTCCGGCGGTTGCCCAAGACCGCCCGCAGTGCCGCCCGGAAGGACTTCCGGATGTACGTCGACCGGAGCTACAAGGTGACGGGCGTCGGGGCCGTGGCGTCGGGCACGATCCAGGCCGGGAAGGTCGAGGCGGGGGACGCGTTGCTCCTCGGGCCGATGGCCGACGGGTCCTTCCGGGAGGTCGAGGCCCGGTCGATCGAAATGCACTACCACCGCGTCGACGAGGCGCGGGCGGGGCGGATCGTCGGCATCGCGCTGAAAGGGGTGCGCGAGGCCGACGTCGAGCGCGGGATGGCGCTGTTGCCGGCCGACGCCGACCCCGAGCCCGTGCGGGAGTTCGAGGCCGAGGTGATGGTGCTGAACCACCCGACGCGGATCGGCGAGGGGTACGAGCCCGTCGTGCACCTGGAGACCGTGAGCGAGGCGGCGGCGTTCTACCCCGAGGACGGGCAGTTGCTCCCCGGCGACACCGGCGACGCGCGGGTGCGGTTCAAGTTCCGGCCCTACCTGGTGCGGGAGGGCCAGCGGTTCGTCTTCCGGGAGGGGCAGTCGAAGGGCGTCGGGACCGTGACCGAGGTTGGGCCCGTGGAGTAGGTTCCGTGGAGTAGGTTCAGTGGAGTAGGTTCCGTGGAGTAGGTTCGCTCTTCACACACGAGGGGGGAAGTGCCAGGGGGCCCAGTTCAGGAGTGCCATTGGGTCTCCAGTCGACTATCGTCCCCTGTCCCACTCGCAGATCGGTCATGGTCTCGTGAGGTGCAGGCATAGGGGGCTCGCGAACGACGGCGAATATTCTTCGAAATATTTCGCTACTCGCCGCCGTCAGCAACCGGACGCGTCCGGTAGTCCTCGGGGTCACCCCCGAGATCCTCAGCGAGGGCTTCGCGCAGGTCCTCGCCCTGTCGCTCCATCGCGTCCTCGAACGCGTCGAATTCCTCGTCCGTCATCGGTATCTGATCCCGTGCCATTCCTCGAACCTCGTGACGTACCGTTTGCCGTACTGGGTCAAATGTTCTTCGGCGCTGGTGAGCGCGTCACTGGCGGCCATCGGCGGAAATACCTCCGGCGATCGGATCTTTTCGCCGTTGCGATAGACGTCCACGTGGACCCCGTCGACGGTCACGTCTTGTCCCTGCTCGCCTGCGGGGTCGTGGTCGAACCGAACGACTTCGACCCACTCGTCCTCGAGCCGATACTCCAGCTGGACCACGAAACGAGTCACCTCGCCCTGAGCGTGGCTGTATCCAATCCGCCGCCGCGTCCGATACCCGAGCGGGGTCGTGAATTCGCGGTCGTACGATCGCGGTTCATCGGTCATCCGTCAGATGAGCAGACGAGAGAACTCCCGATGTTCTTCATCGAGCGGTCACCGACATCGAGCAGACGTCACGGTCGATCGTCGGCAGGCTTCCGTGTGAGACCGAGTACATCGGCGACCGCGTCTGCCCCCACGAGATTTCGGTTCCACACTGCCTCACCAGCGCTTTGTCGGTGTGATCGAGTGCAACCCTCTCACTCTTCGTTTCGGTCCGAATGTCACCCATGGTCTTTCATACAGCCTACCATTTCCTATCAATCTTCGTCCCACCTCGACGAACTGGTCGACATCGGGCTCGTCGACAGGCGCCAGCGACGGACGGCCGACAGCCAGGACTTCGTCACGTACTACCGGCCGACGTCGATGGGCCGCGACATCCTCGAACACGGCGTCGAGGAACTGATGCGTCGCGAACGCGAGTTCGACGACGCGTATTCCTGAGGTGGGTGGGCCTCTCCACTCGGGGAGCGACTCGGTTCGATGCCGGTCGGCTGCGTCCCCGAATTGACCGGGCCCTCGGAAGGGGTGGCGTTTCCTTCCCAGGGTCCGTCCCGGACGACGTTGGCACCGACACCAGACTGACACCCAACCTGCTGGTCGAGGACGTCGCCGAGACCGTCGCGCGGTACGAGGCCGTCCTCGGTGCCGAGCAACTCGCGCGGATGCCACCCGAGGGCGACGACCCCGAGTGGGGCCAGGTCGAGTTCGGCGACGTCTGAGTGATGTTCCAGACGCGCAGTTCGGTCGAAACCGACGTGCCGGCCCTCGAGGGAAGTGAGATGGGCGGGTCGTTCACGATGTTCGTCGACACCGACGACGTCGACGGCGTCCACGAGCGTGCCAGCGAGGCGGACGTGCCCGTCGTGCAGGCGTTGCGGGAGACCGACTACGGCCGGCGGGAGTTCGCCGTCGAGGATCGGAACGGGTACGTGCTGGCCTTCGGGGAGCAGGTGAAGTGAGGGGCGGCGGGTCTCGGCTCGTCGTGCGGATCGACTGAGGCTGTCCGTCAGGCGGATCGGATGGGCCCCGGATCGGGGGGACTGAACCGGAGTTGGAATTGCGACCGGGCAGAGAGCCCGTTCCTCGCTCTCGATCAGAAACTATTCCGCGACTGCAAACGGCCAGAACGCCCTCACCTCGGTCCGGCTGTGGCGGTGGCCTCGGCGTCCGGCTCGATCGGTTGTGGCGTCCGTTACCGATCCGCATCCGAATCGAGATCGGTCCCGGCCTCGATCGCACGGCGATAGAGCGACGCGCTCATTCGGAATCCGCTGTCGGCCA
>JAZKTI010000270.1:0-3333 GCA_036625635.1 Haloarculaceae archaeon | reverse complement strand
GGTGGTCCTCCTCGATGTAGCCGACGGCGTCCTCGACGAGGATCGGTCGGTAGTCGCGGAGGCCGGCGCTCCCGGCGGTGTGGAGGACGCAGACGTTCGCGAGGGTGCCACAGATCACGAGGTCGTCGATCCCGTGGGTCTCGAGCCACCCCTCGAGATCGGTGCGGTGGAAGGCATCGTAGGTGTGCTTGACGACGACGTGCTCGGAGGGGTCCTCGCGGCGGGGCTGGAGGCCGTCGACGAGCTGGGCGTCCCAGGTGCCCTCCAGGACGTGTTCGCCCCACCGGTCGAACTCGTTGTAGTAGTGAGCCCCCTCGAACTGTGCCTCGGTGTGAACGTCGCGGGTGAAGACGAGCCCCGCACCGGCGTCTCTGGCTCGGGCCACCAGGTCCTCGACGGGGTCGATCGCCGCCTCGCTCCCAGGGGCGTAGAGGGTCCCGTCGGGGTGACAGAAGGCATTCTGCATGTCCACGACGACGAGCGCGGTGCGTTCAGGATCGAGACGGACCATGCTGTAAGTGTGCGGGGCCGTCCCAATAGGCCTTTCCGGGAGACGCGCCCTGGGGCCCGGCGGGCCCGCAGCGGGCTCAGTGTCCGACCGCGGGAAGCCGCGGGTTTTTCACCACGTGGCACCTCGAACACGATAATGCGTCGGGCAGCGCTGATCGCCACGCTTCTCGTGGTCGTGCTCGCAGGCTGTACGGCCCCCATCGCCCAGGACCCGATCGGACAGGAGGGTGACGTCGCGTGGGACACCACGCTGAACGTGACCAGTGCCGACGGCCTGAACGCCTCCGAGCGGCGGCAAGTCGTCGATCGGGCGATGGCCCGCCTCGAACACCTCCGGGACCTCGAGTTCGACGAGCGCGTTCCCGTTACCGTCGTCGACCGGGCCGAGTACCTCGCGAACCGATCCGGCGGGGATGGCGGCGACGAGACCTTCCAGCGGTGGAACGACCAGGTCTGGGAGGGGCTGTTCATCGTCGGCGAGGACCGCAGCTTCCACGAGGTCCAGAACAGCACGCTGGGGAGCCAGGTGCTCGGCTTCTACTCGCCCGGACGCGACGAGATCGTCATCGTCAGCGACAGTCCCACGCCGACCCTCTCCAGGGGCACGCTCGTCCACGAACTCGTCCACGCACTCCAGGACCAGCAGTTGGGCTTCGGGGAGGGGGCCGACACGCAGGACCTGCAACTGGCCCACCGGAGCGTGACCGAGGGCGAGGCCAACTACCTCCAGTCGCTGTACGAACAGCGGTGTAACACCGGCTGGTCCTGTATCGACAGTTCCGCGAGTAACGGCGGCGGGGGGAACGCCGACGCCGGCGTCCTCCTGGTCATCCTCCAGCCCTACGTCACCGGTCCCGGCTTCGTCGAGTCGGTCCGGAGTACCTCGGGCTGGACGGGCGTCAACGCGCTCTACGAACGCTTCCCCGAGAGCACCGAACAGGTCCTCCACCCGGAGAAGTACCCGGACGAGTCGCCCGAAGCGGTGACGGTGGCCGACCGATCGAACGACGAGTGGGAGCGCTTCGACGTCGATCCGGTCGGCGACACGCTCGGCGAGGCGTCCATCTTCGCGATGGTCGAGCACAACGGCGTCCGCGAGGGGACCACGGGTCGCTACTCCTTCCAGGACGAGGCCTCGGCCGGCTGGGGCGGTGACACGCTCGTGCCATACCAGGACGGCGACCGCTACGGCTACGTCTGGAAGACGGTCTGGGACACCCGCGAGGACGCCCGCGAGTTTCGGGCGACCTACGGCGAGGTCCTCGCCGCTCACGACGCCGAACGGCGGGGCGAGGGCGTCTTCGTCGTCCCGGATGCAGACCCCTTCGGCGACGCGTTCCGGGTGACCCGCGCCGGGTCGACGGTTACCATCGTGAACGCGCCGACGCCGGCCGATCTGGCCGACGTTCACGTGCCCGCGGGCTGACCGGGGCCAACGAGCAGTCAGGCGGTAGGGAGCGGGCGACACCACGGGGGCCGGCGCGACCGATAAGGTGGCTATTTGATTGCTCGGCCACAACGGCCGTCGATGACGGCATTCGACATCGTGTCTCCCGAGGCCATCGCGGCCGGGGACGCGACGGACGCGTACTTCGACCGGACCATCGAAGCCCTCGAAGCCGCGGGGCGTACCCCCGCAGTGGTGGCCGAGGTGACCGCCGACCAGTTCCCCACCGGGACCTGGCACGTCCTCGCCGGCCTGTCCGACACCGCGGCGTTGCTGGCCGGCCGTGACGTCGACGCGTGGGCGCTGCCCGAGGGCACGCTCTTCGACGGCGGCCCAGTCCTGCGGATCGAGGGGCCATACCGCGAGTTCTGCCGCCTCGAGACCGCCCTCCTGGGCTTCCTCTCCCACCCGACCGGCGTCGCCACCGCCGCCCTCCGGGCCCGTCGGGCCGCCCCAGAGTCCCTGGTGCTGAGTTTCGGGACCCGCCACGTCCACCCCTCGATCGCCGCGATGGTCGAGCGGAGCGCCCTCGTCGGCGGCCTCGACGGCATTTCGAACGTCGCCGCCGGCGAGGTGATCGGCCGCGAGGCTGGCGGGACGATGCCCCACGCCCTGCTGATCTGCTTCGGCAAGGGCAACCAGGAAACCGCCTGGCGGGCCTTCGACGAGGCCGTCGGTCCGGACGTCCCCCGCATCGCCCTCTGTGACACCTACGACGACGAGGTCGACGAGGCGATCCGCGCCGCCGAGACGATCGACGACCTCGACGGCGTCCGCATCGACACGACTGGCTCGCGCCGCGGGGACTTCCGGCACATCCTCCGGGAGGTCCGCTGGGAACTCGACGCGCGGGGCCACGAGGGCCTGGACATCTTCGCCTCCGGTGGGCTGGACGCCACAACGATCCGCGACCTCCGGGACGTCGCCGACGGCTTCGGCGTGGGCGGGCACGTCAGCAACGCCGACCCGATCGACTTCGCCCTGGACATCGTGGAAGTCGACGGGGAACCCGGCGCGAAGCGCGGGAAACTCGGCGGGACGAAGCAGGTCTACCGGACGCCCGACGGGGGCCACCACGTCGGCCTGGCGGGGCGGCCGGGACCGACCGACGGCGACGAACTGCTACAACCACTGGTTCGGGACGGCGAGGTGGTCCGGGAGTTCGACCTGGATACGGCTGCGCGGACCGCGCGGCGGGACGCCGATCGCGTCGGGTTCGGTGCGGATGTCGAGGAGTGAGGGAACTGAGACACGGTCGCCACTGCAACCGCCCAGAAGGCCCTCACCTCGCTCTCGAATGGAGACGACATAGCCACTGCTACCGCCCAGAAAGCCCTCACCTCGCTCGCGGTCGCTGAGCAGGATATTCTCGCTCA
>JAZKTI010000269.1:0-3348 GCA_036625635.1 Haloarculaceae archaeon | reverse complement strand
GGTCCGAAACCCTCCCGGTCCGAAACCCTCCCGGTCCGGAACCCTCCCGGTCCGGAACCCCTATTGATGGCAGGAGACTCGACGAAGGGAAACCCTCTTGACGCCCCCAAGGGAACCCTGTTCCCATGAACTGCGGGGGCTCGACCCGGTGCACGTGATCATCGTCGGCGCGGGGCAGGTCGGTTCCTCGATCGCCGAGAGTCTGTCGGACTCACACGAGGTCATCGTCATCGACATCGACCCGGAACGGGTCGAGGCACTCACGTACTCGACGGACGTGCTCGCCATCGAGGGCGACGGCGCCAGCCTGGACACACTTCGGGAGGCTGACGTCGAGGACGCGGACATGGTCATTGCCAGCACCGACGACGACGAGACCAACATCGTCACCTGCGGGACCGCAAAGACCGTCTGCGAGGCCTTCACGATCGCCCGGGTGAAGAACACGAAGTTCCTCGACACCTGGCACCACGCCGAGGGGGCCCTGGGTGTGGACTTCATGGTCGGGACGAACCTCCTGACCGCCCAGACCATCAGCCGGGTCATCGGCCTGCCCGCGGCCCAGGACGTCGACACCTTCGGCGGCGGCCAGGTCCAGATGGCCGAATTCAGGATCCCCGAGGGGAGCCCCGTCGACGGCCAGACCGTCCAGGAGGCGGATCGTTTCGAGTCGCTGACCTTCGCGGCCGTCCTCAAGGGCGAGGAGGTCGTAATTCCCAGTGGGGAGACGCTGATCGGGGCCGGGGACGACGTCGTCGTCATCGGCTCCCAGGCCAGCGTCAGGGCCTTCGCCGGCGAGGTCGCACCCCACGCGAACAACGTGCGGGAAGTCCTCATCGTCGGTGGGAGCGACATCGGCGAACTCACTGCGTCGCTGCTCGAGGAACAGGGCTTACATCCGAAACTCGTCGAGCGCGACCCTGAACGGGCCCGGGAACTCGCAGAGAAACTGCCCGGGACGACGGTCTTCGAGAGCGACGGGACCGACATCGAGTTTCTGGAGCGCGAACACGTCGAGGAGGTCGACGTCGTCGTCGCGGCCCTCGACAGCGACGAGAAGAACCTGCTCGCGACGCTCCTCGCGAAACGACTCGGCGCAGAGCGGGGCGTCGCCGTCGTCGACGACGGTGACTACGTCCGGCTGTTCGAGGCCGTTGGGGTCGACGTCGGGGTCAATCCCCGCGAGGCCACCGCCGAGGAGATCACGCGATTCACCAGGGGCTTGCGCGCCGAGAACGTCGCCATCATCGAGACCGACCTGGCCGAAGTCATCGAAATCGAGATCGACGACGAAAGCGTGATCGCGGACCGGCCGATCGAGCAGTCAATAAACGACCTCCCCGACGGTGTCGTCGTCGGCGCGTTGATCAGGGATGGCCAGTCTGTCATCCCCCGCGGCGACACCGTCGTGGAGGCCGGCGACACTGCGGTCCTCTTCGTCGATGCCGCCGCCCTGGAGGAGGCGACAACGCTCCTCTGACCATGCAGCTGCGTCAGGTATCGCTGCAGGTCCGAGTGGACTGGCGCGCGAGCGTGAGCCTCGTCGGGACCGTGTTGAAATACCTGGCCGTCCCGCTGGTCCTGCCCCTTCTCGTCGCCCTCGGCTACGGGGAGGACATACTCGTCTTCGCGGTCGTGTTCGCGCTCACGGTCACCCTCGGCCTGGCCCTCGAGCGCCTCGATCCCGACCCCGATATCGGCGCCCGCGAGGGCTTTCTCATGGTCGCGCTCACCTGGCTCGCGGTCGCCCTGGTAGGCATGCTCCCCTACGTCATCGCGGGCTTCGGGAACGGGTCGTCGTTGGCGCACCCGGTCAACGCGCTGTTCGAGAGCATGAGCGGCTTCACCACGACCGGGGCGACGGTGATGGCGGACATCGGCGTCGAGGACCACTCCCACGCGATCATGCTCTGGCGCCAGCTCACCCAGTGGCTCGGCGGCATGGGGATCGTCGTCCTCGCGGTCGCCATCCTCCCCGAACTCTCCGTCGGTGGGGCCCAGCTCATGGACGCCGAGGCCCCGGGTCCGGGCATCGAGAAACTCACGCCCCGCATCGCGGAGACCGCGCGGGTCCTCTGGCTCATCTACTTCGGCTTCACCGTCCTCGAGATCGTCCTGCTGTACGGGTTGCACCTCGGGGGCTTCGCGCCGAACATGGACCTCTACAACGCCGTCGCCCACGGGCTCACGACGTTGCCCACTGGCGGATTCTCGCCGGAAGCCCGCTCCATCGAGGCGTTTTCGGCGGTCGTCCAGTGGACGATCATCCCGTTCATGGTCGTCGCCGGCACGAACTTCGCGCTGTTCTGGCGGGTCCGGTCCGGTGACACCCTCGCGCTCGTCAGGGACAGCGAGTGGCGGTACTACGTCGGCATCCTCGGGGTCGTCACAGCCCTCGCCGCCGGCCTGCTGTTCGCCGGGCCCGGCGTTGGGCTCTCGGAGATCCCTGGGATCGACGCCATCGGCGGCCAACTCGAGGACAGCCTCCGCCACGGCGCGTTCCAGGCGGTCTCCATCGTCACGACGACGGGGTACGCGAGCATGGACTTCAATACCTGGAGTAACACCGCGCAGTTCCTCCTGGTCTTCGCGATGTTTCTCGGCGGCTCCGCGGGGTCGACCGGCGGCGCCATCAAGATGGTGCGGACCTTCGTCATCCTGAAGTCGGTGAAACGGGAGCTGTTCACGACCGTCCACCCCGAAGCCGTCACCCCGGTCCGACTCGGCGGCCGCGCGCTGGAGGAACGGGCCGTTCGAGGGATCTACGCCTTCACGCTCCTGTACGTGGTGCTATTCATGGTCGGGACCGGACTGGTCATGGCCGACAGTTTGCGCCTCGCCGAACCCCTGGCAATATTGGATGCTGGCTCCGCGGTGGCCGCGACGCTGGGGAACGTGGGGCCGGGAGTCGGGGCCGTGGGACCCATGGAAAACTACCTGTTCTTCCCCGAGACCACGAAACTCTTCATGGTCTTCCTGATGTGGGTCGGCCGCCTCGAGATCATTCCCGTGTTCGTGCTATTGAGCGTGGCCTACTGGCGCTCGTGACGAGCCGAGGGCGTGCCTCGGCAGTCCCGCACGTCGAGGTCGTCGACAGGCTCTGGGTCGTCGGGAGTCACGTGGCCTACGGCGGAGACACGACGACGCGACCGGACTTAGGACCTCCCCCGGTGATCGGCGTCCCGTCGCGCCGCAACTCGCCCTCGACCGCCGCACTCTTGATGGCCGACGATGCACTCAGTGGTACCAGTTCGGGCCACTCGAGACCGCGATGGAGCCGTCCCGGGGCCTCGCTACTCCCGACGCAACCGGATCCGCTGCTTCCGACGCGACCGGAGCCACTGCTTC
>JAZKTI010000268.1:0-3359 GCA_036625635.1 Haloarculaceae archaeon | reverse complement strand
CTATCTGCTAAAGCGGTCCAAGTAACACCTCCGAGCGGGCCGAGGGCGTTCTGGCCGTTTACGGTAGTGAGTGGGAACTGGACGACGACGAGCCACCCGATACCCGTCGAAACGCAGCAGGTCATCCAGTCGAATGCGGCCCGCCGAGCCGGCCAGCGGGTTCGAGTCGCCAGACCGCCGAGTTCCGCCATCAGGACTCCGGGACTGTTAGGAGCCAGGAACAGCAAATAGAACCATGATCGAACTCGAGGACGTCCTCGCGGCCCGGGACCGGGTCGCGGACACGTCGCGGCACACGCCGCTGGACTACACCCACACCTTCTCCGCGATGACCGGGGCCGACGTCCACCTCAAACTCGAGACCTTCCAGCGCACCGGGGCATTCAAGATCCGCGGGGCGACCAACCGCATCGCGACACTCCCCGAGGCCGACCGCGAGGCCGGCGTCGTCACGGCGAGTGCCGGGAACCACGCCCAGGGCGTCGCACTCGCGGCGACGCGGGCGGGGGTCGACGCCCACATCGTCATGCCCGAGGACGCGCCGATCTCGAAGGTGAAGGCGACCCGATCCTACGGCGCCGAGGTCGAACTCCACGGCCTGGACTACAGCGAGGCCGCCGAACGCGCCCACGCTATCGAGCGCGATGAGGGCCGGTACTACCTCCACGCCTTCGACGACCCGATGGTGATGGCCGGGCAGGGGACCATTGGCCTCGAGATCGTGGAAGACCTCCCCAGCGTCGACGCGGTCGTCGTCTCCATCGGCGGGGGCGGGCTGATCAGTGGGGTCGCCACCGCCATCACGGGCAAACAGCCCGACACCCGGGTGATCGGGGTCCAGGCCGAGGGAGCCTCGAGCGTCGTCCCCTCGCTGGCGGCGGGCGAGCGGGTCGAACTCGACGCCGTCGAGACCATCGCCGACGGCATCGCCACCCGGACCGTCGGCGAGTCGACCTTCGAAGTCATCCGGGAGCGCGTCGACGAGGTCGTGACCGTCAGCGACGACGAAATCGCCGTCGCCCTCGCGATGCTGCTCGAACGGGCCAAGACCCTCGTGGAGGGTGCAGGAGCGGTCCCGCTGGCGGCCCTCCTGGAGGGGGCCTTCGACTACGAGGCGGGCGAGACGATCGTCCCGGTCCTCTCGGGGGGCAACATCGACCTGAACACCCTCACGACGGTCATCGTCCGTGGCCTCGCAGCGACGGGGCGGTACCTCCGCATCCGGACCGTGCTCCACGACCGGCCGGGGGCCCTCGAGGAGTTCGTCACCATCGTCGCCGACGCCGGCGCGAACATCTACGCCATCCAGCACGACCGCACCTCGCGGGACGTGGCGATGAACGACGCCGAGATCGAGGTGGATCTCGAGACCCGCGGGGAGGACCACGTCGACGAACTCGTCGGGGCCCTCGAAGACGCCGGTTACGTGATCGACGTGCTGGTCTGAGGGCGGTCCACCAGGTATTTCGCCGTCCCGACCACCGTTCGAGTCATGGACCAGCTCCTCCGCGACGCCATCCTCTGGGGACTCGTCGGCGGCCTCTCCTTCCTGGTCCTCGCCCAGGGCTTCGAACTGGCGACGGCCCGGGGCATCGACGCCCTCGTGAAGGTAGGTGGGACCGTGGTGGTGACCGTCGTCGCGACGGCGGTGGTGTACCTGACCCGCCGGCGGCTCCCGCCGGCGAACGAAAGGACTTAACGACGCGTCCGCCGAGTTTCGTAGTGCGAGCCAGGATGGCCGAACGGTAAGGCGCACGCCTGGAAAGCGTGTTCCCCTTCGGGATTCTGGGTTCAAATCCCAGTCCTGGCGTCTAAAACACTTTTTCATCCACCTCTTAAATAAGATATGAAGCTCGAGACGGGTGAACGACAATATCCCAGTAGTTCTAGTTGTGAGAAACTCAATAGATATCGACGGTGACGGAACGGACTCGGTCTACTCGGTGGATAGTCCAAGATATTCGCGGAGGCGCTCGCCGCGCTGGCGCAACACCGCCGGCGGCCCGGACGTGACGACGCGGCCGTCGTCAAGCACGGAGACGGTGTCGGCGAGGTCGAAGGCCAGACCCACGTTCTGTTCGACCACCACCACGGTCGTCCCGGCATCGACCACCTCGTCGACGACGTCGACGAGCCGTTCGACGGCGGCTGGGGCGAGTCCCTCGCTGGGCTCGTCGAGGAGGAGGAGCCGCGGCCGTTGTCGCAGGGCCCGCGCGACGGCGAGCAGCTGCTGTTCGCCACCGCTGATCGAGTTGCCGGGGACGTCCCGAAGGGGTGCGAGTTCGGGAAACGTCTCGTAGAGGTCCGCGCGGGAACGGCCCTCGCCAGCGACGATGGGTACTCTGAGGTTCTCGTCGACGGTGAGGTCGGGAAAGATGCCACGGTCCTCGGGGACGAGGGTAATCCCCAGCCGGTAGGTCTCGTGTGGCGCCAGCCCCACCAGGTCCGTTCCGTCGAACCGAACCGACCCATCGGTCGGCCGAACCCGACCGACCACCGCGCGCAGCGTAGTGGTCTTCCCGGCGCCGTTCGCGCCGAGCAAGGCGGTTATCTCCCCCTCCTCGACCTCGAACGAGAGGCCCCGGAGCACGTCGCTACCGGCGTACCCCGCGTGGAGGTCCTCAATCGAGAGCAGGGACATCATACCCCCTGAGGTAGGCCTGCTGGACCGCCTCGTCCGTCACGACCTCGTCGGGCGGGCCACGGGCGATCACGCTCCCCCGGTCCATCACGCTGACGCGGTCGGCGAACGCGAGCGCCGCGTCCACGTCGTGTTCGATCACCAGCACCGTGCGGTCAGCTGTCGTCTCCGCGACGAGGTCGAGGAGGCGCTCGGACGCCGGGCGTGGCATCCCGCTGGTCGGCTCGTCGAGCAGCAGCGTCCGAGCGCCCGTCGCGAGCGCGGTCCCCACCTCAAGGCGCTTACGGTCGCCGTGTGAGAGGTCGGCGACGTCGGTCTCGCGGTGTGACCCGAGGTCCAGAGTCGAGCACCACTCGAGTGCGCGCTCCGCGACCGCGGGGTCCGGGGAGCCGAACGGGGTGAGGCGCGCGCCGCCCGCCCGCACCGCGAGAGCGAGGTTCTCCCGAACGGGGAGGCCGTCAAACAGTTCCACCAGCTGGAAGGACCGGACGATTCCGTGCCGGGCCCTGGTGGACTCCGACAGGTTGGTCACGTCGGTGCCCCGGTGACGGACCCGGCCGGCGTCGGGCTCGGTCGCGCCGGCGACGAGGTCGAAAAGCGTAGTCTTGCCCGCGCCGTTCGGTCCGATGATCGCGTGGCGCTCTCCCGCGGGCACGGACAGGGAGACGTCGTCGACGGCAGTCACGGAGCCGAACCGTTTCGCGAGCGACCGAAGTTC
>JAZKTI010000267.1:0-3363 GCA_036625635.1 Haloarculaceae archaeon | reverse complement strand
CCGAAAACCGGTTGCACGCACAGAACGGATTGCTGGTCTGGTTGAACGAGCAGTACGCCACGAGCACCTGACTGAGAACAGGGCACCCCTCAAGCTGGCGGTTGGTCGTTCCGACCGGGCACGCCCCGCCCCTCGAAGAACTCCCCGCCCCAGTGGCTGGTCCAGATCTCCTGGTTGGCGAGGTACAGCGCCTCGGCGGTGTGGAAGGTCGGGTCGGTCACGGCCCACTCGCCGGTCGTCGTGTCGTAGGCCACCTCGCGGTTCGAGACCGCGGCCTGGCCGAACTGGCCACCGGCCTGCGGGGGGACCGGCGGCTGATCATCCCGACCGGAATCCACCGAGACGGGACGCTGGGCCCGCTGCAATCGGCCGCGGTTGAACGTCGAATCGAAGAAGCGGGCGAAGGTGTCGCGGACGCCACTCGTCCCGAGGACGGCGTCGGCGGCGTTGAGGCCGCCGGTGACGTCGCCAGCGTCCCGGGCGGTGATGAGGTACCGGTCGTCGTCGGCGCCCGACGCGAACGTGCCGGCGGCGGCGTCCCAGAGTTCGTCCTCGAGGTACCCGACCGCGTCGGCCGCGAGGCCCGTCCGGTCGACGCCGTCGATCTGGGAGGCCCAGGCCAGGCCCTGGGCGACGGCACCCTGGGTCGCCGCCTGGTTGCTCGCACCGCCGGCGATCCGTCCCGTCCCGTCGCCGTTGCTGGCGATCTGGTCGGCAACGCCGGCCGCGTAGGTCGCTGCCTGGCTCGCGAGCGCCGTCGAGCCCGCGTGGGTCCCGTACCAGCCGACCGCGCCGAGCAGGATCCCGAGGTCGCGGGTCGTCCCGGCCTGGGCGGCCTGTGCCGGTGAAAACGCCGACATCGTGGTCTTCGCCATGCCGTCGGTTAGTTTCTGAATGTTCGCCGCGGGGATGAGGGGTTCGGGGTTGCGGTAGCCGAACCAGCCGTTCGATGCCAGACTGGTCAAATCGGAGAGGAACCAGAGGAAGGCGGCGTGATCGGTCAGCCGCGGCGACGCGTCGGTGAGGCCCGACCCGGGCGTGAACTCCGAGCCGAGGACGAGGGTGTCGTCGTCCGCCCGCAGGGTCCCGTCGACGAGGGCGAACTTCGTCCCGAGCTGGGCCAGTGTCGTCAGGACCTGGGCGCGGAACTTCGGCGCGACCTCCTTCGGCAGGAGGTCGACGTGGTTCTCGAAGTTCTTCGCCCAGGTGACGCCCTTGAGGTGCGTCCAGGCCACCGAGGCCGGACTGACGACGCCCGAGGACATCGAGCGGTCCCAGGCGAGCGTGTCGGCATCGGGCCGGCCGGTATCGTCCTCGAAGACCGGCTGCCGGCTGAAGTGGGGATCGCCGGTGGTGAAGGGGGCGACGTTGAGGTTCGGGTTGACGACCGGCGGCCGGTCGACGTCGGCGTGTTTCGCGATGCCCGCGATCCGTTGCTGGAAGGCCGCTCGCTGCTCCTCGTTGTTCGGGAACAGGATCCCGTTTCCGCTCATCGCGATGTTCGTACTCATGTTGAACAGCGAGTACCAGTACGAATCGAACGTGGCAGCCTGCCAGCCGTATGCCTCGCCACCGTCGTCACCGTCCTCGCCGTCGGCGACGGTCCCATCGCCGTCGGGGTCACCGACGACGACCACGCCACGCATCCCAAGGTCCCGATGCGGCCTGCAGAAGTACTTCACCACGCCGGCATCTGAGAAGGTCTGCTCGTAGGTGTCCCCGGCGGTGTCCGTGGGGTCACCGCTCTCGAAGCTCCCGCTCTCGTCGACCACGTTGTGGCTACCCCCCTCGCCGGTCCACTCCCAGGTGACGGTTCCCCCAGGGTCGATGGTGACGGCCGCTGGTTCGAACGCGAAGTTCCCGCTGTTACCCGACGCCCCGACCGCGATCGTGAGCGCGTCCTCGTCCCGTGCGTCTCGAACGGTCCCGTCGAAGTTGCTGGTGTCCGCGAGCCAGCCACCGAAGTCCGTCGTCGCCGTCCGGGTCCCTGGGGTCGCCGTCGCCGTATCCGTGGCTCCGTTCGCGGCGCCGTCCTCGGTGGTGGTGGAGTCCGAGGCGCCGCCCGCACAGCCGGCCAGGGTTGCGACGGTGGCCGCCCCACTCAACTGCAGGAATCGTCGTCGTGATTCGTTCATTGCGAGCGGCCGTTCCACGGGTGGCGGCATATGACCCCTCCGGGGCGACGGCCGGGTCACACGACAGGGCCAGGGCTTTAACGGGCGACTTCCGGGGACCACTATCCCTGTCGCGGTCGTGCGCGCGTGCCGTCTTAATGCACGAACAGATCCCGGTCGCCCAAGCCGAGACCCGGGCGGTCTCCCGCCGTAGAGGTTCGTCCGATCGTTCGACGACGTCCGGAGCGAAAACTGAAGTCGGTGGCACCGGTACTGGTACCCGATGACCGAGGCACTGGTCGTCGACGCTGGCGAACTCGGGGTCGAAGAACTGCTCGACGCCATCGAGGGCGGCGAGCGCGTCGTGGTCCGCACCGAGTTCCTCGGGAACGAACACCAGGTTACACTCCGGCACGACGGCAACGTCTACTACTGCGACACGCCGACCCGCCTCCACAAGCACGAAACCGCCGAGGAGATGCGCACCTGCCTCCGGAACCAGGGGTACGGTCGCGACGATTAACCGTGTAGCGCCGGTCCCGAGGCCTGTGACAGTGCGGCATTCTCGAATCGCCGGGACAGGAGAGACAGGAGAGACAGGAGCGACAAGAATGGTCCCGCAGCCACGGACGGACGCCGTGGACCGGTGGGTGATTGCCAGGTAAGGCCGGGATTTATTCTCCCCGAGTGCCCAGGACTGTCCATGGCCGAGGCTGATCCATCGCCCGAGCGGTTCCGCGACCTCATGCTCGGGGAGGAGCCGACGTTCAAGGAGGTCATGGCCTGCGTCTTCGGCCTCCAGCGCCACGAGATCAGGACCTACCTCACCCTCCGCGCGAGCCCCGGGTCCACGGTCGAGGAACTGGCGGCCGAACTCGACCGGGACCGGAGCAACGTGAACCGGTCGCTCTCGACCCTCCGCGAGAAGCATCTCGCCACGCGCCACCGGCGCCTCCTCGACGGCGGGGGCCACGTCTACCAGTACGAGGGCGTCCCGCTGGAGGAGGCTCGCGAACTCATGCACGAGACCCTCGACGAGTGGACCGCCTACGTCCACGACCGGATCGACGAGTTCGGCGAGGACGACCTGCCCTGAGTCACAATCGCCGCCACGATGCCCCTTGTTTTCTGTCCCGGCGACGCCGTGCACCTTTTCCACCGCCACCCGGCCCACCCCCACCGCCCGACCCATACACCCGCCCCCTCCAATCACCAGGCCACCTCCCTGACCCTGTCTATCTTCAATCCG
>JAZKTI010000266.1:0-3372 GCA_036625635.1 Haloarculaceae archaeon | reverse complement strand
CCGCCGGGTCGGACTCAGCGTCGCCCGCCGGGTCGGACTCAGCGTCGCCCGCCGGGTCGGACTCAGCGTCGCCCGCCGGATCGGACTCAGCGTCGCCCGCCGGGTCGGACTCAGCGTCGCCCGCCGGGTCGGAACAGTCGCAGCCGTCGACCGCCTCCTCCGGGCCGCCGGGGAAGGAATCTCCGGGACGAGAGGAGGGGGTTGCCAGGACGTCAAATCGCAGCAAGTTCGGTCCCGACGCGTCCCAGGCGGGCCTCGGCGAGGCCGCAGGACCGGCCGAGCGAGCGGTCGAATTCGATACCCTGCCGGCCATGCGCCTTCTCGGTCAGTTCCGGGACACCTACCTCGTCGCCGAGACAGCAGACGGGCTGGTGCTCGTCGACCAGCACGCCGCCGACGAGCGGGTCAACTACGAGCAGCTCCGCGAATCCATCGCGGGCGAGGTTACGATCCAGGCTCTTGCGCGGCCCGTCGAAATCCCGGTAACCGCGGGCGAGGCAGCCATCGCCGACACCCACCGGGAGGCGCTGGCCCGGCTGGGCTTCCGGCTCGGGCCCGTCGAAAACGGGCGCGTCGAGGTCCGGACGATCCCGGACCTCGTCGGCGAGACTGCTGATCCCGAACTGCTGGGCGACGTCCTGACCGATCTCCTCGGGGAGGGTAACGACGCGGCCGCGACCGTGGAGGCGGCCGCGGACGACCTGCTCGCCGACCTTGCCTGTTACCCCTCGGTGACCGCAAACACGTCCCTCGCCGAGGGCTCCTCGCTGGCCCTGCTGGAGCGCCTCGACGACTGCGAGAATCCCTGGGCCTGTCCCCACGGTCGCCCGACGGTGATCGTTCTGCAGGACGACGAGATCGAGGCCCGCTTCGAGCGGGACTACCCAGGTCACTGATGTGGTCGCCCTCGCGCGTCCGTCCGCCGGTTCCGGGTACCACGTGCGACAGCATTATCCGCCGGTTCGGGTGTCGCCCCCGATCCCGTTTTGCCTGTTGAGTGGCCCAGTAGTACTAAACCCCTCCCTGTCATGCTGGCGCGTATGACAGATTTGATCACCTTCGGCGAAACGCCCCTTCGGGTATCGCCCCAGGGTGCGCGACAGTTCGAGGCCGCCACCGAGGCCGAACTTCACGCAGACGGCACCGAGAGCACCGTCGCAGTGGCGGCCGCCTGTCTCGGTGCCGAGTGCACGTGGATTTCGAAACTCCCGGACACGGCACCGGGCCGGCGGATCGTCCGGGCCCTCAAGCAGCGGGGCGTCGACACCGAGGTCGGGTGGGTGGCCGAGACCGGTGCCCGCCTCGGGGTCACTTACCACGAGGACGGCCCCGAACCCCGGACGGCCGGCACATGGCACGACCGCGATCGAACCACCGCAGCGACGATGGCTCCCGGCGACGTGCCGATGGAACTCGTTCAGAACGCCGAGATCATCTTCACGGGTGCCTCGGTCGCCTCGCTCTCCGACGCGGCCTTCGAGACCGTGCAGGCCCTCCACCGGGCGGGCGGCGGGGCCGGCGCGACGACGGCGTTGGATCTGGACCTGCAGCCGGGTCACCGGGACGCCGACGCGCTCCGGGAGGCCGCCCTCCCGCTCATGGAGCACCTCGACGTCCTGTTTGCAAACGAGGAGACGGCCCGGTCGGTCCTGGATCGGACGGGCAAACCCCGGGAACTGGCAAACGGGATCGCCGCCGAACACGATCTAGAGATGGTCGTCATCACCCGGAGCCAGATGGGCGCAGTGGTGCTTCACGACAAGCCGGGGACGAACGTCATCCACGAGCGCACGTCACTCGAGACGGACGTCGTCGACACGACCGGCCAGCACGAGGCGCTCGTCGGCGGCTTCCTCCAGCGACTGCTCGATGGCGGGGACGCCGCCGAGGCACTGAGCTACGCCGTGGCGATGGGCGCCCTCGCGCGGACCGTTCCCGGCCCGCTCCTTACCGTTGACCCCGATCAGGTGGCCGCCACGGCCAGCGAGGTTGGAACTCCCTGACGGGAGGGGCCGACAGAGATATAAGACGGCTCTCCCACCGTCTGGCTGTATGTCACGTCCGTCTCTAGCGATGGGAATGACCCTCCTCCTGGTGGCCGTAGCGCTTGGAGCGTCGGCCGTCGGCGGCGTCGCGGCCCAGGAGGAAATGGTCACGATGACCCTCGAACTCGTCAATGACGAGGGGGACACCGTCGGCGGGGTTGAACTCACTGTGTCCTGGACGGGTGGGAGTGATACCTATACGACCAGGGCCAACGGACAGGCCCTGGTCGACGTGCCGAGAGGCTCGAACCCGACGATCGCTGTCTCCCACGACACCTATATGCGAAACTTTCCTTACGAGGTGGACAACGCTTCGCAGGGACTGGTCCAGGTGCCCGTCTCCCGGTCTGGCACGGTCGAGGTGACCGTCGAGGGCTCGACCGGCCCGATCGACGGCGCGGCCGTCCGACTCGTCCGCAAGGGTCGAAACGCCGCGAGCGCCGTAACCGGCGCCGACGGGACGGTCGTCACCGATCCGGTCGAGCGGGCCGAGTACGGCCTCGTCGTCGGCAAACCCGGATTCGTCACCAACACGACGAATATCCAGGTGACGGGCCAACACGAACGGACCGTCCGGATCAGACCGGGTGCCGTCCAGGTCCAGTTCAACGTCGCTGACGACCACTTCTCACCGCCGAAACCACTGGAGAATGCCCGGATTTCCATCGAGGACACCGGGGACGACCTCTCCACGCTCGAAGACGGCAGCCGGGGGACGACGGCGCCGGTCAACCGGGAGTACACGGTGACCGTCCGGAAGGACGGCTACGAGTCCGTCGAGCGGACGGTCCGCGTCCGGGAGTCGGCCCGGGTCGTCAACCTCTCGATCTCCAGAACCCCCGACCTCAACGTCGCGGTGGTCAACGAGCGCGTCGTGGTGAACGAATCGACGGTGCTGACGGCAACGAACGAGTACGGCGAGCCCGTCGCTGACGCGACGGTCCGCATCGAGGGCGCTGTTGTCGGGACCACCGGCCCTGACGGGACGCTCGAACTCCCCGTCGAGACTGTCGGGAACAACACCTACAAGATAACCCGGGGTAGCCTCTCGAATTCGACTGTCGTCGAGGGCGTCGAGGCCGCCACGCCGACGACGACCACCACCACAGCGAGTCCGACCCCGACCGCCGGGGGCGGCCCCGGATTTACGGCGCCGCTCGCGATCCTGTCACTCTTCGTCGCGGCGGGACTCGCGACCGCCGTCCGGCGACGCCGCCGGTCCTGACCCTCATCGCGCGGCCCACCTTCCCTCGCGACTCGCGACCGCCCACCCCCGGTCGTACGGTCCATCGCCCGGTCGTAACGTCCATTGCCCGGTCGTACGGTC
>JAZKTI010000265.1:0-3403 GCA_036625635.1 Haloarculaceae archaeon | reverse complement strand
GGAGCCGAAGTGAGGGGCCACTCTCTCCGAATTGGCCCCGTCCCGCTGCCTTCGGTGGCAAGCGTTTTGTAGGTCTTCGCCGAATAGGACCGATATGACCGAGCACACCGTCGAATTCGTGGGGACGGGGGAGGAGATCACAGTCTCCGAGAAGGAAACGATCCTCAGTCGGTGCATCGAGGAGGGGATCGCCCAGGAGTACTCCTGCCGCGTCGGAATGTGTCTCGCCTGTACCGCCGAGATCCAGGAGGGCGAGGTCTTTCAGAACGCCGCCCGTGGCCTCACCGAGGAAGAACGGGAAAACTACGCCCTGACCTGTATGGCTCGCCCGCAGTCCGACCTCGTCCTCGACCGGGGGAAGTATCCGCCGAGCATCGAGAACGAAGATTTCGCCGACGCCGAGGGCGGCGACACCGCTACCGCGGACGACTGAGCCGCGGACCGGGCGGCCGCCCGGGTCGTTGGCCACACCCGGTGGCCGTCCACGGGGATCGTTGTCCATCGCTTTCTGCCCAGGAGGTTGCAATGGAGGTGCCCCGATAACCGGCGGGTCACCGTCCCAAGCGCGTCACTTCAGTCGTCCGCGGCCCCGGCCGATCCATCCACGACGGTCCCCTCGTGGCCCCGGGCGTGCTCGCGGAGGCCATCGGCCATCCCGGGCACGTTCGCGGCCGTAATGGGACCGTGGGTCTCGAGGTCCGCGACGGAGACGGGGTACTCCCGGAGGTCGTAGTGGACCGAAATGCCGGCCTTGGCGCCCTGCCCCATCGCCACGGGGACCTGATTGTGGCCCGGCACGACGTCGCCGACGGCGTAGACACCCTCGACGCTCGTCTGGCCGTGGTCCTCGACGGGGATGGTCCCGTCGTCGTTGCGTTCACAGCCGAGTTCTTCGGCGAGGGCCGTGTTGTAGTCGGCCCCGTACATCGCGAACCCGCCGCGGTACTCCCGACGCGTTCCGTCGGCGAAGTCCATCGCCTCGAGCCAGCCGTCCGCACCGTTCTCGACGCCGGTGACCTCGGTGTCGACCACGTCGACTGGGTGTGCACGGAGTTGCTCGTCGGTGACCTCGTCCCAGGTCGGGTCGTCCCCGTTCAGCAGGAGGTCGACCTCCGGCGTGAAATTGAGCATGATCATTGCGACCTGGGCCGCGCTATCGCCGTGTCCCATCACGTAAACCGGCGCGTCGACGAACATGTAGGCGTCACAGTGCAGACAGTAGTGGAGCCCTCGCCCGGTGCGGGGCGCGGGTGGCTTCGGCCGGCCATCCGAGAAGCCCGTCGCGAGGATCACCCGGTCGACGACGACGGTACCCTCGTTTCCGTGGAGGCAGAACCGGCCGTCTTCGGTCGTCGTCGCGTGGTCGACGTAGTCCCGCACGAGGTCGGCGCCGTACCCCACGACCTGCTCGCGGGCGGTCGTGAGGAACTCGTTCCCGGAGACGGCCTCGGGCACGCCAATGACGTTGTGGACGTCCTGCATCATCGCCGCACGGCCGCCCCCGCGGTCGATCAGGACGGTTTCGTGGCCCAGGCGCGTCGTGTACATCGCCGCCGTGAGACCGGCGGGCCCCCCGCCGACGACGGCCACCTCGTAGTCCCGCTCGTCTGGCTCGGAGTCCTCGGGCATCGTGTTTCCGGGAAGGGCGGGCGGCTATTTCAACGGACCGGGACGGTCGGGATCCACTCGCCGCCGGCTCCCACACCGGTTCCCGCTGCTATCAGTGCTCCTCTCACAACCGGTACCTCTCGACTCCACGGTCGACCCACCGCCCCGGGAGCGTGGACAATGCTACCCCCTCTCACGTCCGGAAGGATAGCATGTATACGGGTGGGGCACCTACAAAAGGGTAGGATCGGGTTGCTGGAGGCCCACCGGATTACCGCGATCCACCCAATCATGACTCGTCGCGTATACCGACTCCACTCGACGCTGGAACTGCCACTCGAAGACGTCTACGACTACTTCGAGGATCCGGACCTCCCGGAGGACATCGCGGACGTGGACATCACCCGCCGGAACAACACACTCATCATAAGTGCCGTTCCCGACGACAACTCCATCAGCAAGTACACGCCCACAGCCCAGCTCAAGGCCAGCGTGACCGAGAACAGGGTCTACGAGGAACTTCCAGAGGAGATGGAGGAGGGGCCCGGTCCCTCCGGACCGCCGCGGGGCGGCGGCCCGCAGTGGGGCGCCCTCGAGGACGAGGAGGAGGAGATCCCCTCCGAACTCGTCGAGTACGCCTGCTTCAAGGGGGACCGGGAGACGGTCCTCCAGAACACGGCCCTCCAGTACCCGATGTTCGAGGTGCTCTGTGCGGTCGCCGAGCGCGCGGAGAAGGGCACGCTGACCGCGGTCACCGCCACCGACGACGACCTCGAGGCCACCCAGATCGTCGACGGCGAACCGCGCCCCGCCCAGCTCAACGTCGTGGAGGAACCCCGCGACGAGGACGCCGAGGGCGGCGTGAACTGGCGGGACAACAAGTTCATCAGCTGAACGGGCTGGGCCGCCGGAGACCTGCTGAGGAGTCTCGATTGATGTGTGCTCTGTTTCCTTGGGGGTGAGTCACGTTCGGCCACCCCAACCGACCGAATAGCCCGCAGCGGCCGTTCTCACTCGCGCAAGGCCTTCACCCGTCTCGACCGGTAGAACCAATTCCCCCGACGTGAGAACCACCGCCACTCTTCAATCACGGAGCCCGTCTCGGTACTCGTATGGCGGTCGACGAACTCCAGGCCGCGGGCGTCGAACGGATGGACGACGAGGCAATCGAGGGCTTCCTCGATAGCCAGAAGACTGGCGTACTCGGGCTGCCCGGCGATCCGCCGTATCTCCTGCCGATGTCCTACGGTTACGACGGGGACGCCCGGCTGTTCTTCTCGTTCTTTCTCGGCCCGAGCAGCCGGAAGGAGGACCTCGCCGACGGTGCCGACAGGGCCCGGTTCCTCGTCTACAGGGCCGACACCATGTTCGCCTGGGACAGCGTCCTCCTGACGGGGTCGCTCGACCCGCTGCCTGAGGAAGAGTGGGAAGCAGTTACTCCGCACCTCGAGGCAGTCTGGCGCCCCACCCTGTTCGACGCCGAGCAGTTCAGCCGGGGTGCCCGCATCTACGTCTTCGACGTCCGCGAGCGCTCCGGGCTCCGGCATACCGGCCTCCCGCCGGGATTCCGGCGGGAGGATCAGCGCTCCGAGTGAGAGCGCAGTCAATACGGAGAGGAATTGCTCCGAGTCGCTCGTGACTGTGTGTCTTTCACCCAGAGGGCCTCGATAGTCTCTGGCCCGCTCGCGAGAGGTACCAACGGTGTCACCGCAGACAGCCAGAAAGCCCTCGGGCCGGGTGGAGGAAATATTGCTCGAACAGCCACCGCAACCAGCCAGAAAGCCCTCGGCCCGCT
>JAZKTI010000264.1:0-3420 GCA_036625635.1 Haloarculaceae archaeon | reverse complement strand
TTATCCATTCTTTCGCCACGTCCTCGCCGTCCCCGTCATCTCACTTATCCATTCTTTCGCCACGTCCTCGCCGTCCCCGTCATCTCACTTATCCATTCTCTCCCCATTCTCGCCGTCCCGTCACTTCTCCGTCCACGGCGCCACTCTTCGGTGGGTCTACCCCCTGACGGGCCCGATCAGCAATCGCCTTTTTTACGCAAGGCCTTCGTCCGTCGGCCCGATGCCTCCCCGATCCATCGCAGTCGTCGTCTTCGACGGGTTCGATGAGCTCGACGCCATAGGCCCCTACGAGGTGCTCTCGAACCTCGACCGCGCCGGAGCCGACGTCTCGGTCACCCTCGCGAGCCCCACACCGACGGCCGTAGTGACCGGCGCCAACGGGCTCGCAGTGATCCCCGACGGAACTCTCACACCCACCGCAGTCGACCTGCTCGTGGTTCCGGGAGGAGGATGGACAGACGGTGGGGAAACCGGGGTCCGGGCCGCAGCAGAGGCCGGCGACCTCCCCGACGCGATGGCGGCAGCGGCCGACGACGACGGGACAGTCGCCACCGTCTGTACCGGGGCGATGCTCGCCGCAGGGGCAGGCCTGATCGAGGATCGGCCCGCGACCACGCACCACTCGGCCACCGAGGATCTCAGCGATGCGGGTGCCGACCTCGTCGACGCACGAGTCGTCGACGACGGCGACCTGGTGACCGCCGGCGGGGTGACGGCCGGGATCGACCTGGCCTTCTGGCTCGTGGAGCGGGAGTGGGACGCGGAGACAGCGGAGACCATCGCTGAGTTCATCGAGTACGAGCCATCCGGGGACGTTCACGTCGCAAGCGAGGTGTGAGTGTCCCTCTTCTGGACGCTCGAATCTGAGTGTTTGAGATACCGTGACTCGAACGGACTCGGTCAGCTAGGAGTTTTCCGCCGTGGTTAGATGCTCGAAATCCGGCACTAAAACCCTTCTAGCGCACCCAGCCCGAAAGCCCTCGGCCCGCTCGCCTGAGGTGTTGTTCCATTTCTCACTGCAACCGGCCCGAAAGCCCTCGGCCCGCTCGCCTGAGGTGTTGTTCCATTTCTCACTGCAACCGGCCCGAAAGCCCTCGGCTTGCTTGCGCCTGCTAGCTCGCTGCGCTCCTCACTCGCTATGCTCGTTGCGGTGCTTGCGTCGCTACCAGGCGCCAGCGGGCCTCGCCCTTTCAGTGCGCCAGGGATCCGGATGGCGAGGTGAACTGGGCATCCGGCCGACACCCAGCTTCCAGAATTTGCTCCCATGGCAGACTGAAAGGGCGACCGATATGAGGACGTTCTGGCTGTCTCTGGGTGCACTCACAGTCACAGCACTGCAGAGGCCACCGTGCGGCCGTTCAGATCGACATCGACAATCACTGTAGGACCTGATTTCTCGCGTCGAACCACACGATGGCGACCAGTCCACCCGAGGTCTCGACCTCAGTCCTCCAGACAGGCGGCCACGACGCGCAGGAGCGTCTCCCCGCGGACCTCCTCGGCGAAGAGCGGAACGCGACGGACCTCGTGGCCCCGGAAGAGGTCCTGGGAGGCCGACAGCGCCCGGCGCTGGACGTCCCACCGGCGACTGCAGAACTCGCAGTCCTCGTGCTGGGGCGCGACTGTCCAGTCGGCGTCGACGTCGGCGACCTCGCTCGGGTCCTGGAGTACCCGGTTGACGACCACGGTCCCCGCGGGGATGCCGAACTCGGCGAGGCGGTCCAGGAGGCGCTCGGACTCGAGGACTGACAATTCCTCGGGGACCATCACGACCCGGAAGTCCGTCCGTTCCGGGTCCCGGAGGAGGGCCCGGAGGCGCTCGACGCGTTCGGACAGTTCGTCGAGACCGTCCACGTCGGGCCCGGCCGCCCCCTCGGTTGTGGGGTCGTCCTCGTTGCCGAACAGGCCGGCCATCCCATCCATCATGCCCCCGAACCGGTCCCGCAGCTTCACGAACGTGCCCACGAGAGAGTTCATCATCTCGGGCAACTCCAGCAGGCGGAGCGTGTGGCCGGTCGGGGCGGTGTCGACGACGACGCGGTCGAAGCGCTCGTCGTCGAGGTACTCGAGGAGGAGGCGCATCGCCGCAGCCTCGTCGCTGCCGGGCATGGCGGCGTCGAAGGGGTTGCTGACGTCCTCGCCGAGCATGCCTGCGAGGGGGTTCGCGCCCTCGCCGAGCCCGAGCGCGCCCTCGCCCTGGAGGGCGGCCTCGGGGTCGATCTCGGCAGCATAGAGCGGAAGGTCCTCGCGGATCCTGGCCGGCTCTCGTGGAACGTCGGTTTCGAGCGTGTCCGAGAGCGAGTGCGCGGGATCCGTCGAGACGACGAGCGTGCTCGTGCCGTCGCGGGCGCTGGCGAGGGCCGTCGCAGCGGCCATTGTGGTCTTCCCGACGCCGCCCTTCCCGCCGTAGAGGACGTACTCGGGCGCGTCGACCCCAACGGGGACGCGGTCGTCTTCGACGTCCTCGACGGCCTCAACCTCCAGGTCCATACGGCGGCGTAACTGGCGGGGACTGTTGTACCCGTCGATGGATTGTCGGGGCCGGGCTGCGCTCACCCGACCCGTCCGCCCGTCAAACCAGCCGGGCGTGGTCGGTCAGGGCTGTCACACCAGCCAGGCGTCCTCGACGTGGAGCCGGCCCCGGGTTCCGTCCCACTCGGCCTCGGTCGCCAGTCGGATGGCCCGATCCATGTGCGGCCCATCGGTCACCAAGGTCTCGAACTCGCCGCCCTCCCCGAGGACGTGCACGCCGTACTCCTCGCGTAATTCCGCAAGTTCCGCGAGAGCCTCGCCGTCCAGAACCCGGCCGAGCCAGGACTCGTCCAGGCCCGCGGCAGCGACGCGAACGATCCGGACCTCGAATCCTGCCGCGACCATTTCCCGCCCGAGGGACAGCGGCTCCCGGTGCCACAGCGGCGCGAACACCTCGAGGCCCAGCCGGTCGGCCACCCGCTGCACCCGGGTGGCCTGGAACTCGCTCTCGATTGCCCCGACCGTGATGCCGGCGAGACCCCCATCGTGTGGCCGATCGAGGTTCGCGAGCGCCTCCGCGAGGGGCTCGATCTCCCTGTCGCCTCGCTTGCCCGCGTCGCGGGGGACGCCGGGTCCGAAATCCTCGGCCTCGACCTCGTACAGCGGGAGACCGATACTCTCTGCAGCCAGGCCAGCGAGGTGGGTGGCCGGGACGTGGTACATGTACGAGTCGCCCTCTGGGTGGACGGTCAGGAGGCCCTCGACGGACAGGCCGGACTCCCGCGCGAGGTGGAGGGCATAGGCGGAATCCTTGCCGCCTGAGAACAGCGAGAGCCAGCCGCCGTCGGTCATGGCCCTCCTTTCCGGTCCGGCCACAAACGGGTACCGGTCTCCGGCCGGGCTCGTTGGCCCCAAGGTGACCGGCGTCGGCGGGACCGGCGCCGATGG
>JAZKTI010000263.1:0-3425 GCA_036625635.1 Haloarculaceae archaeon | reverse complement strand
GGCCCCGACGACGACCGGCAGGAGCGGGGTCCAGTCCGGGTGGTTCATCTTCTAGGATTTCGTGGTTGATTCTCCGGTAGCACGAACGCTCACTGAGCCGAGAGCGCAACCGCTCCAAACCACCGGAGCGGAGGAACCGATAGCCTCGTCTGGTCCTGGCCTCGACCGCCGTGGACCGACGGATTTTCGGTCCCTTCCGTCGTTTGGCCGCCCATGGAGGAGTTCGACGTCCCCGAGAGTCACCCCCGCTACGACTCCCTCCTGACTCGCCACCGGATCGAGGCCGGCGTCGAGAAGGGCATCACCAGCACGGCCGGGCTGGTCGCTCAGGGCCGGGGCGAGGCCTTCGACTACCTGCTCAGTGAGGAGACCATCCCGAGCGCGGACGCGGCCGAGCGCGCCGCCGCCGCCCACCTCCTCCTCGCCGAGCACCCGGTCATCTCCGTCAACGGAAACGTCGCGGCTATGACGCCCGAGGGCGTCGGGGACCTCGCTGCGGCCACCGGCGCCGATATCGAGGTGAACCTCTTCGGCCGGACGGAGGAGCGGATGCGGGCCATCGTCGACCACCTCGCTGCACACGGCGTGACCGGTGTGAAGGGCCTCGCGGGCGACGCCCGGATTCCTGGGCTCGATCACGAGCGGGCCACCGTGGACGCCGACGGCATCTACGACGCGGACGTGGTGCTGGTCCCCCTGGAGGACGGCGACCGGGCGGAGGCACTCGGCGAGATGGGCAAGACGGAGATCGTGGTCGACCTGAATCCGCTATCGCGCTCGGCCGAGGCCGCCGCAGTACCCGTGATCGACAACCTGATTCGGGCGATCCCGAACATCACCGAGCACGCAGGGGACCTCGCGGACGCCGACCGGGCGGAACTACAGGGCATCGTCGACGCCTTCGATCCGGAGGAGGCCCGGCGCGAGGCCGAGGCGGCGATACGGTCTGGAGAGCTCTCGTAAGGTGAGCTCGGGGTAGCGGACGTATCGAACTCGTTTCTCCCCCCTCTCAGCCCCGCGGGCTACCGCGATGGAGCAGCGGGCCCCTGCTCGAGGCCCCGGCTCAGACCCGCAGAGACCGCCACTCGATCGGTCAGAAGACCCTCATCCACTCTCTGGAGTTGCTGTGAGTGGAAGTGCAACCGCAGACAGTCAGAACGCCCTCTCCTCGCTCTCGAACGGAGCCGACCGCACCACCAACGTCCCGAATGCCGTTACCTCGCTCGCTCGCGGCTCACTTCGTTCGCCGCTCGCACGGCACGTGCCCTCGTTGCTCACCGGCGAGCGAAGCGAGCCGGTTCGCCATCTCGAGGCCTCGCTTCGCTCGGCCTCGCAGCGCTCGGAAAGGGCCGCCGTAGCGACTACACAAGCGCGAGCGGGGAGGCGGCTCCGCCGTCTCCTTATACTGGGCCGCCTTTGGCGGACACTATACTTCGGCGGCACGCGAGGTTCGCCCTTTCAGTCCGCCAGGGGGGGGGGAAACACGGACAGCTAGATACGGCCCGGATGTCCTGTTCGCCTCGGCATCCGAATTCCTGGCGGACTGAAATGTCGAGGGCCGGTGGCCGGCGATCAGGGGGCGGTCGGCGGGGCCGACCGATTATACCGTGGTGGCGGAGCCGCCACGCAGGCCCTATCCGAGCGAGTGTAACGACCGAGGATCGTCCCCTCAGCGGCCGCGAGTGGCGAGGGCGAGCGAAGCGCCGTCGGTTCCAAGATCCAACTACGCGCTACCGAGCCGCAGAACGACGTCGCTCAGCAGTTCGACACCGATGGCGATCGACGCCTCGTCGACGTCGAAGGTCCCGGTGTGGTGGCCCCCCGGATGATCCGTCCCGATACACACGAAGGTTGCCCGCCCACCCTGTGCCTGGACCCTCCGCATCAGGAAGGTGGCGTCCTCGCTCCCGCCGAGTGGCGCCCGATCGAGGACCGAGTCGACTCCATGGGTCTCACCCGCCATCTCACCCACCAGGCCTCGCAGGTCCGGGTCGCTCTCGGCACTCGGTGCCTCCCCGGTCGTGACGACATCGACGCTGCAGTCGTGCATCGTCGCCGCGCCCTCGAGGACGCGGTCAGCGTGATCGCTCATGAAGTCCTTCAGCTCGGTGCTCTCACCGCGGACCTCGCCCTCGATGACCGCCTCCTCGGGCACGACGTTCGAGGCCGTCCCGCCCTCGATGCGGCCCGCGTTGACCCGCGTCGCGCCGCCGTCGTGGCGCGGGATGGCATAGAGGTTCTGGACGGCCGCCGCCATCGCCTGGATGGCGTTGCGCCCGGCCTCCGGATGGGCCCCGGCGTGGGCGGTCTCGCCCTCGAAGCGCGCCCGCAGCTGCCGGACGGCGAGGAAGTCCTCCATCCCCGCGACGATCTCGCCGGTCGGGTGGTCCAGGCCGAGATGGATCGCGACGAGCTCGTCGACGCCGTCGAGGTGCCCGCTCTCCGCGATGGCCCGGCCGCCGCCGATGATCTCCTCGGCGGGCTGGAAACAGACCGTGAAGCTCCCCTGGAAGTCGCTCTCGGCGACGGCCGCCAGCGTCCCGATGCCGATGGTCGCGTGGCCGTCGTGGCCACAGGCGTGCATCGCGCCATCGTTCTCCGAGCGGAAGCCCTCCGCGGCGGGGACGTGGTCGTCGGCGTCGGATTCCGTGACGGGCAGCCCGTCGATGTCGACCCGGAGGGCGACGTGGGGCCCGTCGCCGCGGTCGAGGCGGGCGACGAGGCCCGTCTGCCCGCCATCGAGGGTTTCGAGGCGATCCTCGGGGACGCCTTCTTCGCGCGCCTGCTCCCGCCAGGGCGTCAGTTCGTCGGCTTCGGGCACGCCGCTCCTCGCGTCGAGGTCGAGGGCGTCGGGACCGACGAACAGCGAGAGGTCGTCGATCTCGAGGGCCTCGATGGCGTAGATAATACGGCTTGTGGTGTAGAACTCCCGCCAGGCGGGCTCTGGGTGCCGGTGGAGGTCCCGGCGGAGGTCGACCAGCCAGTCGGCCGGGCCGTCGACGTCGGACGGATCTGGGGCGTCGGTAGCGCTCATGCCCGGGAAATGGTCTCGGTCCGGCATAAGCCCTCCCGCTCGGCGGCGGTGATCTCGTGTCGTATGGACGGCATTCGCTTGGCGGACGAACGGACCGTCCGTTCGGCCGTAAAGTCGGACCCTGGTGCGTGAGATGACGAGTATCCGGGAATAGCGTGTGTTATAGAAACGTCACACCCGAATAACTGCGATTAACTCCGAGTGGTGAAATGTTGAGATTGACATGGTTTCGGAAGAGGTGGATGACTCAGTGCGTGAGTTCAGCACAGCGATAACTAAAGAGGATCGCTGTATTACGTCGAAAGCCAATCTACTCAGGAATTGTCAGAATCGGCGTGCTGACTCGATGGGAAAATCTGCTACCTTAGCCGGGTGAATGGCCAAGCATGGG
>JAZKTI010000262.1:0-3442 GCA_036625635.1 Haloarculaceae archaeon | reverse complement strand
GGACCTTCCAGCAGGCGCGACGACCCTGACCGGCGTCTGGGCCCACCGGCATCTGCGCTCAGCGGCGTCGGCGCACACCGGCGTCTGCGCCCACGGGCGTCTGCTCCCACCGGCATCTCTTCCCACCGGCGTCTGCTCCCACCGGCGTCTGTTCCCACCGGCGTCTGCTCCCACCGGCGTGTGCTCCCACCGGCGTGTGCTCCCACCGGCGTGTGTCGCCAGTCGATCCCCCGTCGACGCGCTCACTCGCCCCCGGGCATGCGGTAGTCCCGCTCTGTTTCTGTCACCCTGCCGGTGACCTGCTCGCGGGTGGCGTCGATCATCACCGGACTGACCAGGTAGGTCACGGCCGGCTGCATCGCGGTGTCGCCGAACGTGTTCCAGACGTCGGCCATCGCTCCCAGCGATTCGTCCTCGAGTGTGATCTGCAGGTCCCGCTCTGCGAGCGTCGAGGGTAGTTCGTCGGCGCCGAGGATGGAATTGTCGTAGAGGACCTGCATCGCGAGCCCGAGCATCCGCTGCTGGTCGAGCGCCGTCGCGGTCTCGTCCCCACCACTCTGGGAGGGGAACGCGGTGAGGACGTACCGCAGGTCCAGCGCCAGCGGCGCCTCCTTGGTGCGTCTGGAATCGACCCGTACGTCCTCCTGGTTCTTCAGGACCGAGTTCTCGGTCACGTCGTAGAGGAACAGCGACAGTCGGACGTCCGAGTCGGCGCCGACATCGGCGGGCGACACCAGTGCGATCTCGGATCGGGTGACTGAAACGACGTCGCCCCGCTCGGTGATGCGGTCGCGGAGCAACTCGATCAGTGTTTCGCTCGCGTCAGCGATCGCGGCGTACGACGCCATGGCGCACCTCCTGGCGGCGGGTCGCGTTCCACAGGAGGCGTGCACCGGTTCGACGTGCCATGATCCGACATCGACCCCCTGTCTAATCACTCTGTTGACCGGAACGGCTGAGTTGGGCGGTGTCAGGCTCAGGTCGGTGCCCCGTCCCCTTCATCGAGGGGCTCCAGCCGGAGTTCGATCCCGTAGTCGGGGTGCACGGGGGCGATCCTGGTGTCGGGTCCCACGGCCGCCCGTGACTGTGTCGGAACCGAGGCCTCCTCGCCGCCGGCCGCCCGCCGACGTTCCCGGCCGTCCTCGCCGAGCAGGTGCGTCCAGCTGTCGCCAGCCCGGACGTAGGTCCCGTTGAGGCTCCTGTCCTCGATGACCCACCCATCGGGCGTCGCCTCGACGGTGGCGTGGCGTGGCGAGACGTGCTGGCCGTGGTCGGGGAGAACGACCCAGGGGATGCCGCTGTCGGTCGAGAGCCGGCCCATGGTCTTGCCGTCGGTCACGGGGCACGCGACGTCCGTCGAGGCCTGGGTGAGGAGGGCGCGCCGCCTGCTCGTGGCGGCGGCGACGGCGTCCGCAACGGCCATCCCGGTAGCGTACCGCTTGTCGGGATCGGGCCGCGTCGCCCGCTGGACCACATCGGCGAGCGCCCTGGAGCAGGTCCCGCCGAACGAGCGCGGGTCGAGCCCCTCGGTCGGGACGTCCACGGGGAGTACCTTCGCGTCCGTGAACAGGTAGAAGGCGAGTTTCCCCCAGGCGTAGACGTCCGAGTGGGGACCCGGTTCTCCGCGGGACTCGACGGCCGGCAGCAACTCCGGGGGTTTGAACTGGTCGACCTCGAAGCGCAGGTCGATGCTGCCCTGGGTCGTCGCCGCGGTGTTGAAGTCCAGCAGGACAGGTCGGCCGTCGCGACGGACCACGACGTTCTCGGGACGGATGTCCAGGTAGACGACGTCGTTCCGGTGGAGGAAGTCGATGGTTGCCGCGAGGTCGAGGGCAATCCGCCGCCTGACGCTTTCGCCGAGGGAGCCGGTCCGGAAACGGTCGGCAAGCGGGTCTCCCTGGAGGAATTCGAGGGCGATCCAGGACGTCGATGCCTCGATCGAGCCGCCGAGGTAGCGTACGACGCTGGATGGCGCGATAGCGCCCTCGAACCGGCCGAGCGTCCGGATCTCTCGCTGGAAGCTCTCCAGGACTGCCGCCCGTTCGTGCGTGCCCGTTTCGGCGACCTTGAGAGCGACCTCGGCGTCCTCCTCCTGGTCGTCTGCGAGCCAGACCGTCGCGAATCCGCCACGTCCCACCTGCTCGCGAAGGTGGAACCTGCCGTCGACGGTCGCACCGGCGGCGGGTGTCATGTGTGCCCGAACATGTCACGCGGACATAGTTCTATCGGCACGACGGCGTCGAACCGCCGACGAGGCAGGTGGCGGCTCGGTGAACAAACGACCGGCGGACTACCCTAGCAATTGAATATTCATGAGAGTCAAAGGCCGTCAATCGATGACGGGAGAGATTCCAGATCGTGTGACGTGCGAAGTATGTGGGACGTCCTTCGACCCGACAGAGAGCCGTGGCTGGTGTCCGAACCCGGCGTGTGGAAAGTGGCAACACCCCGACTTTCCGCTCTCGTCGGGGGGCCAGCAGGAGGCCGCTGACGGCGGCGTGCAGGCGCCGACGAAGATCTGCCCCGGCTGTGGCAAGGAGATCCGGGCCGACGCCAACTTCTGCAAGTTCTGCTCCCACGAATTTCCCGAGGAAGAGGACTCAGCGGTTCCGGCGGGGGGTGACGACGAGGAGGAGGGCCTCGACCAGTGTCCCGTCTGTGACGCCGACCTCTCGAGTATTCCGCCAGGACGGCTCGACGACTGTCCGATCTGCGGCAGCGATCTGGCAGACCACCTGGCCGATCGCACGCAACCCGACGTCTCGCCGGCCGAGCTGGAGGCCTGCCCGGCGTGCCACGCCGACCTGACGGACATCCCCGCGGACATGCGACGCGTCTGCCCGGAGTGTCGCGTCTCTCTGGACGAGGCGATCGAGGAACACGGTATCGGGGGCCCACCGGAATCCCCCGCCGGGGCGGACGCAGGTGCTGACGAGACCGGTGTGGTCGACGCCGGCGAAATTGATGCTGGCGCGGGTGAAGCTCGCAGTGCCGGTCCCGGCGCGGGAGGTGGGGCGGCCGGCGGGGCGGCCCAAGCCGATGACGCCGGCGAGCCCGATTCCGCAACGGACACGGTCGATACCATCAAGGGGATCGGATCGAGCTACGCGGATCGTCTCGCCGAGGCCGACGTGCTAACCGTCGGTGATCTGGTCCGCGCGGACCGTGCCGATCTTGCCGCCGCGACCGACATCTCTCAGAAGCGCCTCGGCGAATGGGTCGAAAAGGCTCCCGTCGATCCCCACGAACTCGGCGACCTCGACGCGATGGAACAGGAAGGGTCCCCTACAGAGCGGACCGACCAGGGTGCCGGTGCCCAGGGCGGTCAGGGGGCTGGTGCTCAGGGCGAGGGTGCCGGTGCCCAGGGCGGTCAGGGGGCCGGTGCCCAGGGCGGTCAGGGGGCCGGTGCCCAGGGCGGTCAGGGGGCCGGTACCCAGGGTGG
>JAZKTI010000261.1:0-3478 GCA_036625635.1 Haloarculaceae archaeon | reverse complement strand
GTCAGGATCGCCGGGTGAGCGAGGGCGGCGGACCGGCGGCGGATCAGGATCGGCGGATGATCGAGGGTGGCGGACCGGCGGCGGATCAGGATCCGCGGGGGACCGAGGGCGGCGGACCAGCGCGGACGGTGAGATCACTCCCCGACCTCGGACCCCGACGAGCCGGCGTCCTCGAGGCGACCAGCCTCGACGCGACCCGCCTCGAGGCCGTAAGCCCTGGCACGGCCCCGCCAGAACTCCTCGTAGCCCTCCCGCTCGCCGGCGACCGTCGACTCGCCGGTCCGGACCCGGTCGAGTTTGAGGTCGGTCTCCTCGAGCAGCGCCTCGCCGACGTCGTCGCTGACGACCCCGGAGCGCGCGGCGCCCATGATGGCACTCTTCTCCCGCCGAAGGAGTCGGCGCTCCCCCGCGAGTACCTGTTCGCGCCTGATCTCCGGGGCCTCCGCGAGCAGCGAGCCGATGGCCTCGTCGAGGTCCGTCTTCTCGCGTTCGTACTCCACAGTGAAATCCTCGTAGACCTCACCGGTGATCTCGCCGCGGTCGTGGAGGTCCTCGGCGGCCTCGAGGGCGGCGTCGACGGCCCTGGCCCGTCCCACGAGGAGTTCGTACAGCTCCTCGGCCTCGGTACGGGTGACGATCCCCAGGCGGTCCATGAGCGGCGACATCGTCAGGCCCTGGACGACCAGCGAGAAGGCGGCCACGCCGAAGACCATGGCCCGGAGGCTCGCCCGGAAGGGCGTCTCCGGCGGCAACCCCAGCACGAGTGCGATCGGGATCGAGGCGTGGAGACCACCCCAGAGCATGACGTGCTGGTAGGCGTGGGGAACCCTGGGCTCGGTGACCCGGTTCACGAGGAAGGTGATCGGGTAGACCGCGAGGGCCCGGGCAGCCAGGACGAGGACGACCGCGACGGCGATCAGTTCCGCGTGGGCGAGCAGGTCCCCGACGGGCGTCTTCACGCCGATCATGATGAAGATGAAGGTGTTGACGAGGAAAGCCCCGGCCTCCCAGGTGTTGAAGACGGAGATCTTGGTCTGTGGACTCATCGCGGTCTCGACGCCACGGTTGCCGATGAACAGGCCAGCCACGACCGTCGCGATCACACCGCTGACGTGGAGGTAGTGTTCGGCTAGGACGAACGCCCCGTAGGCCAGGATGATCGTCAGGACGATCTCGGTCATGTGCTCGTCCAGCGAAGCCATGACGTTGGAGACGACGGCGCCGGCGGCCAGGCCGACGACCAGGCCCCCGAGACTGACGACGGCCACCTCGATGACGAGTTCCCCCATCCCCGCCCGGGTGAACAGCGTCGCGGGGTCCTGCCCGCCCGTCGCGTAGACGAGCAACGACGAGAACAGGACCACGCCCACGCCGTCATTGACGAGGCTCTCGCCCTCGACGAGCGTCGCGAGGCGCTCCGGGGCCCCGAGTTCCTCGAAGAGTGCCAGGACCGAGACCGGGTCTGTCGGCAGGATCATCGCCGCAAAGAGCAGCGAGACGACGAGCGGAAACCCGAAGGCGTAGGTCCCAGCCACGCCGAGGACCGTGACCGACAGGACGAGACCGACGACGGCCATGGCCAGGATCGGACCGAGGTTCCGGCGGAGGTGGGTGAGGTCGGTCGTCGCCGCACCCTCGAACAGCAACGGTGGGAGGAGGACCAGCAGGATGAGGTCGTGGGAGAGAACGATGTGTTCCATCGTGATCCCCAGCACCGACGCCGTCAGGCCCGCCAGCAGCAACGCGATTGTGTACGGGAAGTGGCCCCACTTGGCGACGAAGACGCCCACCCCGGCGGCGATGATGAAGACCGACAGCAGGTTCACGAGCAGCGTGATGTCGATGCCCCCTGGGGCTGCCATGCCCGTTGGTGCCAGCCGTGGCCGTTTAATTCGAACGGAAGGGGTGGCTGCAGGATGCAGAGAGTTCCAGACGCGCGGCAACACCACTAAACGGGCCCGCCACGAGACGCCGCGTATGGGACTGCTGGGCGGCCTCTTCGGCTCGGGGAGCCGCGTGGGGCTCTACGTCGACGGCCCGAACGTGCTCCGATCCGAGTTCGACACCGACCTCGACGACCTCAGTGACATCGCCGCCGAGGAGGGGTCGGTCGCGGTCTCCCGGGTCTACCTCGACGAACACGCCACCCCGCAACTGATCCAGGCCTGCGAGGCCCGCGGCTTCGAGGTGATCGTCACCAGTGGGGACGTCGACGTGCGGCTCGCCGTCGACGCGACGGCCGCGGTCGCCGACGGGGCCATCGACGTCCTCGTCGTGGTCTCTCGGGACATGGACTTCAAGCCCGTCCTCGAAGCGGCCGGCCGCGAGGGCGTGCGGACTATTGCGGTGGCGCCGGGCGAGTACGGGAAGAGCGAGGCACTCCAGAACGCCGCCGACCACGCGGTGACGCTGGAGGACTGACGGTCGACCAGGCCGTCCTGGCGCGCGACCGCCACCCGGAGCGAACGCCTTTTGCTCGCTCCGGGGCCAGAATAACCCATGATCGAACTCGATACGCCGGTGCTCGACAACCACCTCCACCTCGACCCGGTGAACGGGCGTGGCGTCGACGCCGCCGAGGACTTCGCCGCCGCCGGCGGGACGCACCTGCTCGTCCTGAACAAGCCGTCCTGGCACCTCGTCGGCGACGTGGACGAGCCCGAGGACTTCCGCGAGGTCTTCGACATCACCGTCGACGTGACCGGCGAGGCCGCCACGGTCCTCGACGGGACGGCCTGGCCGGTGCTCGGGGTTCATCCCGCCCTGATCTCCCGGTTGCTCGACCGGGGCTTCGACGTCGAGGAGGCACAGGACCTCATGGTCGGCGGGCTGGAAATCGCCGCGGAGTACGCTGCCGAGGGCCCGGCGCTGGCGCTGAAGTCCGGCCGCCCGCATTACGACGTCGACGACGCGGTCTGGGCGGCTTCGAACGCAGTCATGCGGGAAGCCTTCGAACTCGCCGCGGAGGTGGGCTGTCCAGTCCAGCTCCACACCGAGGGCGGCGACGACTTTACCGATGTCGCCGAGTGGGCCGAGGACCGGGGCCTCCCGCAAGAGCGGGTCGTCAAGCACTACAGCGGCGGCAAACTGACGGGCCCGATTCCCAGCGTACTCTCGAACGAGGACGAACTGGAGGTGGCGGCGGAGCGTGGGGAGGCCTTCCTCATGGAGACCGACTTCATCGACGACCCCGACCGTCCGGGCGCCGTGCTCGGGCCGAAGACCGTCCCGAAACGCGTCCGGTGGATGCTCGAGCAGGGGTGGGAGGACGCGGTCTGGACCGCTCACGTGGAGACTCCCGCACGCGTGTACGGCATCGACACCGAAGCGACGCACGGGTGACTTCGGTACTGGGGTGACAGGGCGGTTCTCGTGTGATGGGCTAAAAACCGGCCGAAAGCCCTCGGCCCGCTCTCTGCTGTCGCATCCGTTCCCTCCGCAACCAGCTCGAACGCCCTCGGCCCGCTCTCTGCTGTTG
>JAZKTI010000260.1:0-3492 GCA_036625635.1 Haloarculaceae archaeon | reverse complement strand
CCGTCGGCGGCGGAAGGGCCGTCGGCGGCGGAAAGACTCTCGGCGGTTGAGGGGGCGTCGGCGGCGGAGGGACCCTCGGTGGTGTCCGGACCCTTCCCCGAGGGACCATCGACCGTCCCGCGGCCGGACCGATTCGAGGGACCGGCGAGCCTGTCCGTCCGAAGGAGGACCCAACCGAGGACGATCAGGAGGACCAGCAGTGTCGGCCCGAGCATGCCCGCGGCGCCACCGAGGACGAGCACGAGTGCGGTCAGGGCGGCCCCGCGCCTTGCGTCGGCGGTTCTGGCCCCGGCGTGGCGCAGCAGGTAGATCCCGAAGAGCAGCAGGAAGACCCCGTGGACGATCAGCAGGCCGACGACGGGCGAGCGGTCGGGGAAGAGGCCGAGGGGGCGACTGGTAGCCGACTCGAGCCAGAAGGGGGCCGACCAGACCAGCCCCCCGACGGCGACGACACCGGCCAGGGCGAGGGCGGTGCCCAGCCGGGCGGCCTCGTTTGGCAAGTCGCCGTCGACGGTGAGGCGCTCGCCCACCGCGCGCGGCAGGAGCGACTGCGGCGAGTGATCGGCGAAGTAGACGCCCAGCAGAGTCAGGCCGGCGACGGTCGGGAACGACCAGGTGTTCACCACAGCCACCATGCCGGCCAGGGCCGGGAGCACCCCCAGAACGACGAGCCGTCGGCGCCAGATGCGGTGGGCGGGGCTCCAGGTGTACGCGGCGAGGAGTCCCGCGGCGAGAAGGGTAAAGGAGGTGTTCAGCATGTGGGCGTGCATGTCGCCGTTGAGCCAGGCGAACAGCGGGAACTCGTTGATCGTCCCGTCGATGACCCGGCTGGCGGTCCAGTAGCTGAACTGCTCGAATCCGGCGGCGAGGCCGTGGAGCCCGTACCCGAGGGCATCGGCGAGGCCCGCCGCGAGATCCCGCGGGAGGAGCGCAGCGAGGAGATTCAGCGGCGTCTGGAGGTTGCTCGCGAAGCCCACGACGAAGACCGCGAGGCCCCCCGCCAGCCGGCGGGAGACGTCGACGCGGGCCGCGATGCCAGCGGCCAGCCCGTAGGCGGTCGTGAGGAGCGTGGCGTAGGAGCCGGCGAGTGCGAGGTTGTAGGCGAACTCGGGCGGTGTGCCCGTGAGCCGGGCGACCTGGGAGACGAGCAGGTGGCCCCCGTAGTAGTACGAGACCGGTTCGCCGGCGAACCACATGTCCTCCGGCGGAAGCGTCTCCGTCCGGAGGAGCGACTTCAGGAGGCCGAAGTCGAGGAACTTCTCGCCGCCGGTCGGGTGGGCCGCGGGATCGACGAGTCTGACGAGGACCAGGAACAGGAACGCAGCGGCGAAGACGACGGCAGCGGTGCGGAAGTCCCGGGGAAACGGCGAGGGGGCGCCACCCGTTCCGGCCCGTCGCGCCCAGGCGGCGAGACCGATAACGAGGCCGAGACCAACGATACCGGCGACGAAGAGCGGGAGCACGTGGCCGAGCCAGAAACTCGCGAGCCAGACCACGAAGAGGCCCAGCGGGAGCGCCAGCGGTGCGGCGAGCGGGGAGTTCTCCGGCAAGAGACGGGCGGTGAGTGGGCGGCCGACCCGCATCAGGGCGAGCCCGCCGGCGAGCCAAATCACCACGAGGGCGACCTGGCCGAGGCCGATCCCGGGAGCAGCCATTCGGGTCGAGTAGCCGAGAGCGGGAGATAAACGTCTTGTGAACACGGCCGGGGCGCCGCCCCTGGGGACGACGCAGACGGACGGCGAGAAGAGGGGGGGGGTCGAGTGCCGGGCACAGACCGGAGGCCAGAAGCAGACCGAGTCCGGGCACAGACCGCGGCCCGACAGAGACCGAAGGCCGGAAGCCGAACGGTTTTTACTCGGCCCGGCGGTCCCTTCCGTCAATGACGGGCTCCGTGGGGCTGGTCGTCCCCGCATACCGGCCGGACGTC
This sequence comes from Haloarculaceae archaeon, assembly GCA_036625635.1. Lineage (GTDB taxonomy): Archaea > Halobacteriota > Halobacteria > Halobacteriales > Haloarculaceae > JAZKTI01. The sequence continues at coordinate 1,565 of JAZKTI010000260.1, read as the reverse complement.
GACCGGCTGGCCTCCTACCTCGAGGCGCTCCGGGGGGCGCTCGATCCCGACGCCGTCCGGATCGAACTCGACGACCCGAGCGAGGCCGTGGCAGCGGCGCTGGGCGGCCTCCCGGCGGCGGTCCACGCCGTTCCCTACCGGCGAGGCAAGGGTGCGGCCGTCACCGCTGGCTTCGAGGCACTCGACACCGACGTTCTCGTCTTCGCGGACGCTGACGGCTCGACGCCAGCGCCCTCCATGGTCGAGGTCGTCGCGCCGCTCCGGGAGGGCCGCGCCGACCTCGCGGTGGGTTCGCGACGACACCCCGATGCCCGGGTGGCGAGCCACCAGACGCTGGCGCGGCGTCACCTGGGCGACGCCTTCGCCTGGCTCGCCCGACGGCTTCTCGACGTGCCGCTCTACGACTACCAGTGTGGGGCAAAGGCCATCTCGGCTCCGGCCTGGGGCGCCGTGCGGGAACACCTCTACGAGCCGGGCTTCGCCTGGGACGTGGAACTGGTCGCTATCGCCGGGGCGCTGGACCTTCGAGTCGAGGAGGTGCCGATCGAGTGGCACGACCGGCCGGGGTCGACCGTCTCCCCTGTGCGGACGTCCGTTCGCCTTGCCAGGGCGCTCCTGGCGGCCAGGCACCGCGCGAAGCGCCTGCGAAATAGCCGACTGCACGAGGCAATCGCCTCGCAACGAGGAGAGCCGACCGCGCTCGTGGACCGGAAATGAGCGAGGAGACCGGACGTCTGGACTCGTTGCTTCACGGGGCCAGGATCGGCAAGTTCGTCTCGGTCGGCCTCCTCGGCACCGCGGTCGACCTCACCGTCTTCATGACGCTCTCGGAGGCGGGGCTGTTGCCACCGGAGATCGCGGTACTGGTCGGCATCGAGTCGGCGATACTCGTGATGTTCGCCGCGAACGAGCACTGGACCTTCGCCGACGAGGGTGCCACAGGGCGTCGGACCCTGTTACGGCGTTGCGGCCGGTCCCACGCCGTCCGGGCCGCCGGAAGTCTCACCCAGTTCGCCGTCTTCCTGGCGGTTTTCTGGACTTTCGACGTCCAGTTGTCCCTGTACGGGGTTGGCCTGTGGAAGCTCGTTGCGAAGCTCACGGGAATCAGCGCAGGGATGGTCGTCAACTACGTCTTCGAGAGCCTGTTCACCTGGCAAGTCCACCGGGACGACGGACGGTAGAATTCCCGGAGGGCACGGGAAACACAATCCTTAAACAGCGACCGTAGTTACGGATGGATAGCGGGATGGGATAGCCAGGAGATTCCGGCGGGCTCATAACCCGCAGATCGGTAGTTCAAATCTACCTCCCGCTATGTTCTGCGACCGCTACGCGAGCGAGGAGCGAAGCGACGACCGAGCCAGCGGTCGCTGAACATCGCCGAGGTAGATGTGAACCCTGCCAGTCGCAGCCCGGGAGCGCAGCGAGCGAAGCGAGCGAGCAGCCCGGACCGTCTGGCAATGGTTCACATCTACCTCCCGCCTCACCCCCGGCGGAACATCCTCACAGAAGCGAAGCGACGACCGAGCCAGCGGTCGCTGAACATCGCCGAGGTAGATGTGAAC
>JAZKTI010000014.1:0-19927 GCA_036625635.1 Haloarculaceae archaeon | reverse complement strand
CGCTTCTTCTTGCCCGCCTGGAAGAACCGCCGGTAGAGCTTCTCGAACTCGATCTGGAAGCGGTGGTCCTGGGCGTTCAGCCGCTGGTCGGCGACGGCGTCGTAGGAGTCGTTGATCCGCTCCTCGAGGGCGAAGCTGTCCTCGATGGCGGTCTCCCGGTCGGCGTCCTTTCCGATTTCCAACATGACAGAATCCGTATCTCCATAGATCACGTCGTACCCGAAGTCGCTGACGGACTCCTCAGTGTAGCTGATGACCTCTCGCCCTGTTGCGGTTACAGCCGCTGCGTTGTCCTTATCGTAGAGGCGGAAGCGGTCCCAGCCCGACACGCCGTACAAAGAGTTCATTACTACTTTGACACTTTGTTGCTGTCGGTCGTAGCGTTCGTAGGCTTCGGTGCCTGGCTCGTGTTCGTCCCGAAGTCCCTTCTTCTCCTCGCGCTCGGTGAGCAACTCGTCGATCATCTCCCGCATCATCCCGGCTGGCTCCTTCCGAAAGTGCTGGCCGGTGGGCGTCCGGTAGGTCTCGCCCTCGTACCGTTCGGGGTCCACCTTCGTCTCGGGGGAGGCGTTGACGGTCCACATGCACATCGGATAGAGTGATTGTCCTACCCACTGGAAGTGGCCGTTGCGGCCGGCCAGTATCACGTGGTTTTCGGCTGCTGTGACACAGTAAACCTTGCCGTCGTGTTCCTCGACCGTCGCGTTCGTTTCGATTTTGAAGGATCCTCGTTTGCCGATCGAGACGTACCACGTCCCGTCTGACTGTTTCGAGACGGTCGGCTTCTCCCCGCTTCGGACTGCAATCTCCACGATGTCTTCCTTGAGTTCGTCACTCCTGGTCCAGAACTTCCCGAGTCCCGATGCCGTTCGACTCCCGTCACCGCGAATCAGCGTCGACAGCAGGCCCCGAAGAAGGTGACCGTCGAGATCCAGGACGGAATCCGGCAGGCGCTTTTCCGCGGACGAGTTTCCACAGGTCTCATCGAGCCACTCGACGAGGTACCGATTGGATATGTTGATTCCCCGATCGTCCGTGTTGTGGCCGATTCCCATGCTGTCGAGAAGTGAGACGATCGCCTCCCGGTTCGATTCCTCCTGTTGGTGGATGGTCACCCGTCCGTTCACTTTGTCGACACTCCCTTCTGTGACGTACCAACCCAGGAGCGTCAGCCAATCGGAAATCTCGTACGACAACGGAATCTCGCGATGTCCCCGGCCGTATTTGAGGAATACCTCGTCTGAATGCTCCAGAATCAGGTCCCGGTGCTGGCGATAGACAGCGAGGGGAATCAGGTATTTGCCGACTTTCGTTTGTAGCCCTGCAACCTCCGAAGAACCGTGTGCGAGGTCGAGAGCTTCTGTTACCGGCTTTGGCATTCGGTTTCGGAACCGTCGAAGGTCATCGTCACTGTACACGACGACGTTCCCCTCGGATACTTCGTCGACGAGACTGAACCGCTCCGGTCTTCGACCGTCCATCGGCCGGTGCTGTGGGAACGCGTATCGACGGGTATCTGTGAGGTCTCGGTACTCCACGAACTGGAAATCCGCTGGTCCGTGGTCGTCCCATCCCCTTGTTGTCGAGACCAGGAATCGGTGATTCTCGGTCACCTTCAAGTCGTGAGTGTTTCCACTCACGTGGTGCAGTTCTCCGAACCGATTGGGATACTCGTGCGTTTCGGTGACCGGCCGCACCTCGCATTCGAGTGTCTCCGGATTCAAGGTATAGACCGGGTCACCCGTTTCGATTTCCCGAATGTTCCGTTGTCCGTCCGGCGTTAGTAGGTCCGTATCTGCACTGAAGCACTTCAGGTCCAATACGCTCACGTTCTCTCGAACGCCCGTAATCGGCTCGAAGACCGCGCCACCCTCGAACTCGTCGCCGGACTCGACGGTCCCCTTCGAGGGCAGGGCGAACTCGCCGTGGGCCTTGTGGAGGACGTACATGTCGACGGCGTCGCCGGCGGTGGGGGCGTCCTCGAGTTTGCACCCCACGAAGGAGGCCATCTCCAGGAAGAAGGCCACGATGTCCTGCTTGCGGTCGAGTTCGACGCAGAGTTCGACGTCCCGGAGGTTGTACTCCAGCAGGCGCTCGGGATCGGACTCCCAGAGGTCGCCGATGTCGCCGGGATAGCGCTCCTTGCCGACGCCCAGTTCCTGCTCGCCGACGGCGTCGAGTCTGTAGGACTCCAGTTCCGTGAACTTCGTCGCCTTGTAGGCCCGCAGGAGGTCGAAGACGACTCGCCCCTTGATGTCCGGGCCCTGCCAGTCCGACCGCCAGACCTCGTCGACGCGGGAGAGGCGGTCGATGTCGAGGTCGTAGCTTCCCGCCTTCCCCTCCTCGACCAGGGTTTCCATCCGGTCGAGCAGGTAGGGGGCGTCGAAATCTGCGAAGTTCCACCCGGTCCAAATATCTGCGTCGGTTTCGCGAAGGTAGTTGACGAATGCTTCGAGCATCGCGGCCTCACCCGCTCCATCGTGTTCCTCGTCTGCGAAGACCCGGACCTCGGCCTCGAAATCGTCCTCGATCGGTTCGTATGCCTCGAGGGTCGACGGCCCGGCGACGCCCTCGGGCGGGTCGTAGAGCCAGACGACGTACTCGTCGCGGTAGGAGTCGTGGCTCGTGAGACAGACGATCGGCTCCTCGCCGTCCTCCGGGAAGCCGGATCTGTCGTCGACCTCGATGTCGAAGGTCGACACGCGCGGCGTGGCCGTCATCTCGACGGCCTCGACCTCGGCCTCGTGGACCCGAAATGTGCCGTCCTCGGCTTCCCTGGCCGGGACCCGGACCCCCGTGTTCACGTCCTTGTCGATGAGGAAGCGGTTCGGGAACAGGATGTCGGCCTCGTAGTGGTCGAACTCGTCGCGGATCTGCCCGACGTCCCGCGGGGTCCGCCCGAAGATCTTCACCAGCCGCGTCCCCCGGATGCTCTCGTAGGGCTCGCCCTCGTCGTCGGTCTCCTCCCAGCCGGTTATCACGTCGTCGCGCTCCAGCTCCGCCGGCGAGACCGAGTCCGCTGGCGCGTAGAAGTAGGGGCGGAACTCGAAGACTCTGGCGTGGACCTGGTCGCCATCGGGTGTCCGACCGAAAACGTGTACGACCGGGTGCTCGTCGTCGCCCCAGCCCTCCACGGTGTAGTTGACCTGCGTGACGGCGAAGCCGATCGTCTCCTCGACCGGTTCGAAGCCCGCGGCGTCGACATCGACTGTCTCGGTCCCTTGGTGTGCGTCGCCGGCCACGGCTGCGGCCTCACCGTCGGGTCGTTCCGTGGTTTCATTGCCGTCGGTCCCGGCGTCCTCCGCCGACGCGCCGAAGGCCCCGAGTCCTGGCTGGCTCCCAGCGTCGGCCTCGTCCATGTTGGTACCCGGCTAGGCGGCGGCCGTCAAAAACACCGCGGTCCGCGTCCGCCCGGTCCCGTTCCAGCCAGGCCGAGCCCGGACCGGTCACCCGACCGAACCCACTTTATCGGTCCCCACCGAACCACCTGTCGTGCCTGACGACGACGGGGAGGAGGCGGTCCCTCCGGAGGGTCGGTGGCCCCAGCAATCCGGTCACGTCGCTACCCCGAAGTACGGCGAACCCGAGGAGCCCGATCCGCACGACCTCGGGCCGCCGATCCCGGAGGCTCCCGATCCCACCGAGACCGACGTGGAGATCGATCCCGACACCCAGGCACTATTCTGGTGGCTCGTCCTCGTATTCAACGCCGCGCTCCTGGCCCTGAGTCTCGGCGTCATGGTCGCGGCCTTCGACGGGAAGTGGAAACTCGGCGGCCAGATCTTCGCAGTCGGTGCCGTCCTCTTCGGGTACGGGTATCTCCGATACCGCCGCTTCGAGCGGGAGCGGGACGGAGAGAGTGGGGACGATGGGGCCGACCCCGACAGCGGGTCGGCGGGGACCACGAACGACCCGCCTGGGCAGTCGGCGGCTCCGAAGGGTGACGGCGGTGGCGAGCCGTCGAGGGGATCCTCCGGGGGCCCTGTCGACGACGGCCTCGACGACGACGGGCTCGATGACGATGGGCTCGACCACGGAGGGCTCGACCACGGAGGGCTCGATGACGACGGGCTCGACGAAACCGGGCTCGAGGACGGCCAGAACGACCGGAAGCACTAACGCCGGGCGCCGACTACCCGCGACCATGCGCCCGGTCTCCGACGGCGCGGGCACCCGGTACCTGCTGCTACGCGTAGACGACGGCTCGGCACTCGTCCGCGATGTCGATACCGGGGCGCGGTCCCGCCTCCCCCTCGAAACCCTCGCCGCGCTGCCGGGCAGCCCGCTCTCGGCAACGGGCAAAGAGCCTGACGCGCCCCCGCAACCGCTCGACCGGGCGCCCTCGGACCCGGCCCTCGGCCTCCTCGTGGAACTCCGGGCGAGCGGGCCCCGGGCGGTCCGGGATCTCCTCGCGGAGACAACCCTCTGCGAGAGCGATCTGCACGGAATGGTCGCGGACCTCCGGGCGGCCGGGCTGGTGCGGGAGGCCAGTATCGGTGGCGAGCGGGGCTACGACCTGACTGCAGCGGCCGCCTCGGCCTTCGCGACCCTCGAGTAGGGGCCGTGGCCTCTGTGCATAGTTGGCGTAGCTCCCGCGGTTCACCGACAGCCCTCAGCTCCCACCCGGCGCGGGAACAGGGCTCGCCGCGTCAACCCGCTCGACCGTCGAACGGTTCGTGGTGGCGTCTTTCTCGACGGCGACGAGGTCGTCCGCGGCGGCGACCAGCTCCTCGTCGTGACTCACGAGGAGCAACTGTTCGACCCCGATGTCGCGCATGTGGTCGATCAGGTCGACCAGCTTGGAAACGTGGCCCGCGTCGAGGAAGACCGTGGGTTCGTCGAGGATGAGGGGCGGCATCGGCGCCGCGCCTTCGATCCCCTCCGCAAGCAGGCGGTAGATGGCGCTCCTGAGACTCAGGTTGAAGAGCGCCCGCTCGCCACCCGAGAGCTGATCGGGTGCCAGCGGTTCGCCGTCCTTCTGATAGACCGTCAGGCGGTACTGGCCGTCGAGCTCGATCCGGGAGTATGAGTCGTTCTCGTAGACCAGTTCGAAGCTCTCGTTGAGCATCCGCTCGAGAGTCTCGACGTTGCGCTGGCGGAGCTCCGCGCGCAGCGTGCCGTACATCTCTTCCAGATCGCTCGCCTCCTCATAGAGGGAATCGAGTCGCCCGAGGGTCGCGGCCACCTCCTCGCGGTGCTCCCGGAGAGTCTCGAGTTCCTCGATCTCGTTGCGGATCGCACCGATCCGCTCCTGGAGGGCATCGCGCTCCTCGCGGAGGGCCTCGAGTTCCACATCGGCCTTCTGGATGTACTCCTCGGCCGTCTCCTTCTCCGCTCTGGCCTCCTCGACGGTCGCCGCCTCGAGTTCCTCGGCCAGTTCGGCCTTCCGCTCGCGCTTCTCGGCGAGGCGTTCGCGGCGCTCGTCGTTCGTCTCGGCGAGTTGCACGCGGCGTTCCTGGCGGCGCTCGATCTCGCGTTCGACCTGTTCGATCGCCGACCAGGTGTCGAGCAACGCCTCGCCGCGCTCGATGCGCTCCCGGAGCGTTGACTGCTCGCTGTTCACCTCGCCGATCTCCTCGCAGATCGTCTCGACCTCGGCCTCGGCGGCCGCGGCTTCCTCTCGCTTCGTCTCGGCCTCGGCCGCCAGTTCCCCGGCGTCCTCGCGGAGGGTCTCGACCCGCTCGGCCTTCTCCTCGACGTTCGCCGTCTCCCGCTCCAGCAGGTCCGATAGGTTCTCCCGTTCGTCCCGCAGCCTGTCGAGTTTCTGCTCGGTGTCCCGGAGCGTCTCGGCCCGGTCCCGACGCGCTGCCAGTTCCTCGCGTTCGTCCTCGAGGTCTGCGAGTGTCGCCTCGAGTTCCTCGACGTGCGCCTCGTCCTCGTCGATCGTGTCCACGTGGGGTGCGCCCTCGACGTCCTGGCCGCAGGTGGGACACTTGCCGGCCTCGCGCAATGCACGGGCCTCCTCGAGTGACGCCCGCTGGTTCTCGAGGGTCGCCTCCAGGTTAGCGATCTCTTCCCGGAGATCGCCGACTTGACTCGTCAGCTCCTCGTGCCAGTCCGCGGCCGCCCCCTCCGCGACGGGGGCGTCGTCGAAGGTCGCCTCGAGTGACTGGATGGTCTCGGCTCGCTCCTCGAGGCCGTCCCGCCGCTCGGCGAGCCGCTCCCGATCCTCCTCGACGGCCGTCTCGAGATCGCCGGCCTGTTCGCGCTTGTCCGCCGCCCGTTCGTCGAGGTCAGCTGCCGCTTCCCGTGCGGCCTCGGCGGTGCTCTCGTGGTCGTTCTTCGCCTCGACCAGTTCGAGGTTCCGCTCGCGGAGCGTCTCGACTTCGGCCTCGAGTGTCTCGAGGTGGGCCGCGAGGGTGTCGCGGTCCATGCTACCGCCCTCCGCTGAGGCCACCTCGGCCTCGACTGTCTCCCCGGGCTCCGCAGCCTCCTTGGCCGCAACAGCCCCCGCTCCCTCAGCAGTCGTCTCGGTCTCGACGTCGATTTCTGACAGCAGTTTGTCCCGCTGCTCGACGAGACCCTCGCGTCGCTCGCGGCGGGACTCGATCTGTGACGCGAGTTCCTCGCGTTCGGTGGCCGTCGTCTGGATCGCCTCCCGGAGGTCGGCGACGTCCGCCTCCACCTGCGCCAGTTCCTCGCGTTTCTCCTCGTAGGTCTCGAGGATCTCCGCGGCCCGGTCACGGGCGTCGACGGCCGCCTCGCGCTGCTCCTCGTACCCTTCGATGTCCGACTCGATCGCTGCGAGGTTCGACTCGGTCTCGTTCAGTTGCGCGTGGAGGTCCTTGTCCTCCTTCGCTTCGATCTGGTCGTCGAACTGTTTGAGGGCGCCCTGTTTGTCGTTCCGGACGCGCCCGACGCCGACGCGGGCGTCGCTGGCCCGGTCCCGGTACTCTTCCAGCTTCCCGAGCTGGAGGAGGTCGTCGATCATGTCCTGGCGCTCGCCTGGCGAGGCCTCGATGAGCTTGTTGACCTCCCCCTGGCGGACGTACGCGCAGTTGAGGAAGGCCTCCTCGTCCATCCGCAGGAGTTCGGCGATCCGCGCCCGGACGTCGGTTGCGCCCTCGATCGTCTCCTCGGGCCCATCGAGGACGCAGTCGACGGTCTGCGTCCCGCTCTCGCGAACCCGGAGGCGCCGTTCGACGAGGTAGGACCGGCCGGCGTGAGTGAACCAGAGTTCGACGCGGGTCTCCTTCTCGCCGATGGTGACGACTTCGTCGAGGGTCTTCCGGAGCGCCCTCGCGCCGTAGAGGGCGAAGAAGGCCGCCTCGAGTAGCGACGACTTCCCGCTCCCGTTCAGGCCGTGGATGACGGTGACGCCGGCGTCGAACTCCACGTCGGCGGTCTCGAAGCACTTGAAGTTCTCCAGGCGGAGGCGGTCGAACCTCACAGGTACTCCTCCATCGATGCCTGGCCCTCGGACGCCCCTGTGGCGTCCTCGGCGGCCTCCCCGTCGGCCGCCCGGCCGCCCCTGTCAGTGACCTGTTCTCCACTGCCGTCCGGATCGGCCTCGGATACCTGTTCGTCCTGGGCCACCTGCTCCTCCGCCTCCGTTTCAGCGTCGCCCTCGGAATCCGCCTCGATCGCCGAGTCAGTATCGGCTTCCCGGGGCACGTCAGTTTCCGGTTCCCCTTCGGCCTCCCGGTCCGCGCCGGCTTCTGATTCCGCTTCGGTGTCCTCGGCCACTTTCGCCGGTTCCGCCTCGGGCGGCGCGGGTTCGAACTCGTCGACCCCTCCGTCCTGGACGAGTCCCTGGACCCGTTCCTCTACTCGGTCGTCGACGTTCGTATCGCTCACGTCGCTCGCGCGGACGACCTCGTCGACGTCCTGGGCCGCGGAGCTCAGACCCATCTCGCGGATCCGCTCCTCGACGGCCGCGTCCGGGTCCGCGAAGCTGACGTCGAGCGCGTCGGCCTCGGCCCCGACCTCCCTGTGATCGGTCACCCGGGTCACGAGTGCGCCCTGATCGTCGCCGAACTCCTCGATCGCGGCGGGCGGCACCGGCTCGCCCTCGCCGGTGATCGTGACCACGACGACCGCGTCCTCGACGTCGTACTGGCCGACCGTCTCGCGGACCCGGTCGGGGCCTTCTCCGGGACCGAGGTCGACGTCGACGTAGACGAAGTCGCGGGTGTCGAGACCGCGTCGCCTGACGTCCACCCCCGGTTCGGTGTCGAATTCGACCAGGTTGTAGCCTCGCTCCTCGCGCTCGGCGGCGCTCGCCCGCTCGGTCGACCCGCAGTAGGTCACCCAGGCCTCGTGGGGTTCGGTCACCCGTCTAGTCCGGGGCTGGTGGTCGTCACCGAGCAGGACGGCATCGAAGCGGACGTCGGCGGCCTCGAGGACAGCCCGGAGGTCCCAGTCGCCGTGGGGGAAGGGCTCGAACAGGCCGTGGCCGACGAGGGCGGCGAAGTCGGCGTCGTGGTCCTCGAAGTCGTATTCGAAGTCCTCCCGCTTCGAACGGGGGAGGAAGTCGAGCCCGTAGAAGGCGGTGTTCCCGAGGGTCACCGGCGAGGCGCCCAGCCGGGTTGCCAGGCCCAGGGATTCGTAGAGATCGAGCCACTGGGCCTCGCGCCGGCTCTCGTGGTTGCCTACGATCGCCAGGAACGGGACGTGGGCGTCCGCGAGGCGCCGAAGGACGGTCAGTGCGCCCATGACGTCGTCGAGCGTCGGCCGCCGGTCGTGGAAGAGGTCCCCGGCGTGGACGACGGCGTCGACGTCGTCCTCGACGCCGTCGGTTGCGACCTGCTCGAAGGCCGTGAGGAAATCCCGCTGTCGCTCCGGCTCGTGATACTGTCGGTACCCGAGGTGCGTGTCGCCGGTGTGGATCACCCGGGCCATCTACCCGGGTCTTCGGCGGTATCGACTAAATGGCTTCGCAGGCCGGACCGAAAGTGTGGTGACGGGCCCCGGCGAGACATGTGTATCGACGGCCCGACCGATGGCCCTCCGACTGCGGCCCGACCGATGGCCCTCCGACTGCGGCCCGACCGATAACCCTCCGGCTGCGGCCCGGCCGATATTGTTCTCGGGCAACCGGGCCCCGCTCGGATGGTCGGTACAGGGGGACTGGACGGGTTTTTCGGCGCGTCGGGTTGACCCGAAGCCTCTTATTATCCCACCCGCTAGTCGCGAAGTAATGACTGACACTGTGGACGACGTCGAGGTGCCGTACGACGACGAGGCGTCCCAGCAGGACAAGGTCGACGCCCTCGAGGAGCGCCTGGAGGTGCTCGAGGCCCAGAACGAGGAGATGCGGGACAAGTTGCTCGACGCCAACGCCGAGAACAACAAGTACCAGCAGAAACTCGAGCGGTTGACCCACGAGAACAAGAAACTCAAACAGTCGCCACTGTTCGTCGCCACGGTCCAGGAGATCACGGACGAGGGCGTCATCATCAAACAGCACGGGAACAACCAGGAGGCCCTCACCGAGGTCACCGACGAGATGCTCGAGGACATCGAACCCGACTCCCGTGTCGCGGTCAACAACTCCCTCTCCATCGTCAAACCACTGGACGACGAGACCGACGTCAGGGCCCGGGTCATGCAGGTCGAGCAGAGTCCCGAAGTTGCCTACAGTGACATCGGCGGCATCGACGCCCAGATCGAAGAGGTCCGCGAGACCGTCGAGATGCCACTCAAGAACCCGGGCATGTTCGACGACGTCGGGATCGACCCTCCGAGCGGAATCCTCCTCCACGGCCCGCCCGGAACGGGGAAAACGATGCTCGCGAAGGCCGTCGCCAACGAGACCGACGCCACCTTCATCAAGATGGCCGGCTCGGAACTGGTGCACAAGTTCATCGGCGAGGGGTCCAAGCTCGTCCGGGACCTGTTCGAACTCGCCCGCCAGCACGAACCGGCGGTCATCTTCATCGACGAGATCGACGCCATCGCCGCAAAGCGGACGGAGTCCAAGACCTCCGGTGACGCCGAGGTCCAGCGGACGATGATGCAACTCCTCTCGGAGATGGACGGCTTCGAGGAGCGTGGCGAGATCCGCATCATCGCCGCGACGAACCGGTTCGACATGCTGGACCGGGCCATCCTCCGGCCCGGACGCTTCGACCGCCTCATCGAGGTGCCGAAGCCGAGTGCCGAGGGACGCGACATGATCTTCCAGATCCACACCCGGTCCATGAGCGTCGACGACGACGTCGACTTCGCCGAACTCGCGGACATGGCCGAGGACGCTTCCGGCGCCGACATCAAAGCAATCTGCACCGAGGCCGGGATGTTCGCCATCCGGGACGACCGGACCGAGGTCTCGACGGCCGACTTCCGGGAAGCCTACGAGAAGATCCAGGCCGAGGAGGACGAGGAGGACTTCGGCCGGACCTTCGCCTGACGCCGCGCGGGTCGTCCACGCTTTTTATCGCTGCTCGTCCCCGTCAAGTGGTGGAAGCCCCGGCATCGGTCGGTTCCCATCCAGTGGCGTCGCGGATTCGACACCAGGTTCCCGGAACACCTTAGTCACAAGCGGTCAAGGCTCCGTGTATGACCGTACTTCGGCGGTTCGACGAACCGGCCTGGTGGACCGCACTCGCCACCGCTGTCAGTTACGCGGTGGTGCTCCTGGTGTTCACCGTCGTCCTGTTCGGCCTGCCCTACCTGATCTTCGTCTCGCTGTAACATCCCGGCCCGCGCTCTCGAGGGCCGAGGACCCGGTGCTCCCCTGATCCGATTCCCAGGACCGAGCCGGGGGACGGATCTTTTACATGCCCATGTCAGCTGCGTCCGCCGGGACTGGCAGGTCGCCGGGTGAGATCCCCAGCCGTTCCGCGGCGTGGTCCAGCGCAATGTCGAACCCGTAGTAGCGCTCCAGTTCGTCTCCCTCGGGCCCACCTCGGACCTTCAGCATGGCGTAGCCCTCTCTGTTCTGGGCGATCGTCGCCCGCCTGTCCCGCCGCCGGAAGGTAAGCACGCGTTCGGTCTCCGTCTCGCGGTAGGTCGCGGTGACGTCGCCGGACTCCGCTTGGTCGCTGCCCATGGGAGGACATCGTGGCCACGGCCGCAGGAATCTACCGGTTCGGCTGTCCGACCCGAAAGCCAAGGGACCGGATGAGAACGTGATGACAGACGGGGTGGATGGATCCTGTCCTACCCAGCGGTGGGTCCAACCGAAAGGACCGTGCCGATCGCCCACCCAGCAGCTTGCATGTCCAAATGGCTCCAGAGCGGTCGTCGACGGGACATCTGCATCATCGTCGCCGGGGAGGGCGAGGTCCAGGCCCAGGGCATCAAGGCCGAGCTGGCCCGCCGGTACGACGAGCGGATCGACCCCCGGAGCTTCCGCGGGGCCCTCGAGGCGCTCGTCGAGACGAAGTTCCTCGAGACCCGGACCGAGGGACTCCACGACGTGTACACCCTGACGGCGGCCGGCGAGAATCGGCTCCACGAACAGTTCGAGTGGATGCGCGAGCAACTGGACCGACGCGACTAGTCGTCCGAATAAGGGTCCGACCCGGTGGGCCGGTGACCATAGCCGTCCGCAGCCTCGATTGGCCCTCGGGGGTCAATCCGGCCGCTTCAGAGAAAGAACCGTCCGGTCGAACGCACAGACCAGGGGCTCCTCCGGGTCGTTCACCTTGTAGACCTCGACCCGCATCGTGACGATCCCACGCTCGCCGTCGCTGGTCTCGCGCTTGTCCGTCACCGTCGACTGCGCCCTGATAGTGTCCCCGTGGAAGACGGGCTCGGGGTGTTCGACGTCATCGTAGGAGAGGTTGGCGACGATGGTCCCGTCGGTCGTTTCCGGGATCGATACGCCCACCGCGATGGACATCGTGTAGAGGCCGTTGACGAGCCGACGCCCGAACTGCGTGTCGGCGGCGAAGTCGGCGTCGAGGTGCAAGGGCTGCTGGTTCATTGTCATATCACAGAACCGCTGGTTGTCGGCCTCGGAAATCGTCCGCCGTTTCTCGTGTTCGATGGTCTCGCCGACCTCGAACCCCTCGTAGTATCGCCCGGTCATCGTCCCGGGCGAGGGCACGCCGAACCAAAAGTTTCCCGTGTGGAGCCTCCCGGCGAGACGAGCAGTCCTCACTCCCCGAGTCGCCACTCGGCAATGTGGCCACCGACGTCGCCGAACAACGCCGGAAAGACACGTCCGGTGACGAGAATCGGAACGAGCGGCGACAGCGGATCCCCGATTCGACCAGCGGTAACACCGATCCCGCCCACGAAGCCGCTGACACGAAGCACGACCCAGCCGTAACTGAGGATGACGAGCGGTGCATATCCACCGGCGATCCAGGCTCCCCGGAGGTACCCGGCCTTGGGCGCTCTCGGGTTCGACTTGGCGGCGTAGTAGCCCACGCCGGAGAGCAAGGAGGCCGGAACGAAGGTGCCGAAAAGGAGGGACGGATTGGCGTCGAGAATTGCCGCCCAGCCGTGGAGACCGCTCCAGTAGCCCGTCACACAGATGATCGGGAGCCGGCTCATCGCCCCGGTGTACGGCCCGCTCGAGACGGCGATCAACAGCAGCACCAGCCCGAGACCCCCAGCCAGGCGAGGCCGCCGAAGAGAAGCCCGGTTCGGACGGCCGGCCGCTCGGGCAAGGCGGCGAGCACGCTTGTAGATGCCCGAGAGGCGGAAATAACGGTTCCGGTCCTTCGAGCCGGGGAGGCTGCCGGGGATCGTTCCGAAACCGACCGGAGAGAGAACTGTGGCCGAACTGCGGCCCAAGACGAGTGGAAGACGAACTGCGGCTCGAGAGGTGTGACAGACGAACTGCGGCTCAAGACGAATGGAGGACGTAAAGAGAGTGAGACAGACGGCCTACGACGAGTCCGCGATCAGGCCGCCGAGTCCTCCGAAGAGTACCGGGTACAGGATCCCGGTGAATACGATCGCGATCACTACCTCGAGGTCGAGGGTCATCCCTATCCGGCCCGATGCAAGAAAGATCAGGTACCCGAAGGCGACGAGGGTCAGACCGAGGTACCCGACGACCACCGACGCACCGTCCACGAACCCGGTCCCCCGGTCGGAGTCCGAGGCGAGGTGGTATCCGCTGGCAACGAGGATGACGACCGGGACGATCGTCAGAATCACCAACCCGCTCATGCTCCTCGCGCCGAGGACCTGTGGCCAGAGGTGGAGGGTCGAGAAGGCGAAGATCGTCCCGTCCACGGGCGCCAGTGCCACTATGAACCCGAGGGTCCTGTTCAGACCCAACTGTCCGATAATGAAGGTGGTAATCAAACCGACGCCGAATGCGCCCGATCCGACCCAGGCCCCGTTCGTTACGGGGACCCCGTTACTGCGGGTAGGCATGTGGTATTGCTCTCCGAGGGGTCGATAATAAATCCCCCTTCAAACGCCCACAGGGTGGCCCGGTGGTCGGGTCTCGCCCGAAGCCGTGTCCGACAGAGTAACGTCCCCGACGGTCGCAGTGCTCCCATGGCACGACGGTCGATCCTGTTTTCGCCGGGCGACAAGCCGGACCTGATGCAGAAAGCGCCCGCCACCGGCGCAGACGTCGTCGTCTTCGATCTCGAGGACGCGGTGAGTCCGGGGAAGAAAGCCACGGCTCGGGAGGCGGTCAACGAGGTTCTCCACGACATCGACCCGCACTGTGAGGTCGTCGTCAGGCTGAATCCGACCGGCACGGCTGCCGCCGAGGACCTCGACGTCATCCTGGCAGGCGACCCGCGCCTGGACGCAGTCATGCTGCCGAAGGTCGCCGAGGCTGTCGAAGTCACCGATCTCCGGGCGCTCCTTGCCGAACACGACGCGACGCTGCCCGTCTTTGCGCTGCTCGAGACCGCCGCCGGTATCCTGCACGCCGAATCCATCGCGGCCGCCCGGGGCACCGCGGCGGTCTGTTTCGGCGCCGAGGACCTCGCTGCGGACGTGGGCGCCGACCGGACACGGGAGGGGATCGAAGTACTCCACGCCCGCCAGCAGGTCGTCCTCGCGGCGGCGGCCGCAGGGGTAGACGCCATCGACACGCTCGTGACCGACTTCCGGGACGACGACCGGCTGGTGGAAGACGCCGCCCGCTCCCGCCGGTTCGGGTTCGACGGGAAACTCGCCATCCACCCCTCCCAGGTCCCGATCGTCAACGAGGCGTTCACGCCCGCGGAGTCCGACGTCGAGTGGGCGCAGCGGGTCCTCGCGGCTGCCGAAGAGGCCGGGGAGGAGGCGGCCGTGCTCGAGGTCGACGGCGAGATGATCGACGCGCCGCTGCTGGCCCGGGCCGAACGGATCGCCGACCGGGCTGACCGTGCCCCTCAGGACTGACACGATCCGCCGACGATCGGCAGACGATCCCCGGCGGGGACCTGTGAGGAGGCGAGTGGGCCGTTCGAGGACGTGACGGTATCTTTTTCCCGCCATTGGGCGACGTTCTGACCATGACTACCGAGGTGAATCCCTTCGAAACCGTCCAGGAGCAGGTACGCGACGCCGCCGCCTATCTCGACGTGACCGAGGGCATGCTCGAACGGGTGACACACCCCGAGCGGGTCCTCGAGACCAACCTCACCGTCGAGATGGACGACGGGTCGATCGAGCGTTTCAAGGCGTTCCGATCGCAGTTCAACGGCGATCGTGGGCCCTACAAAGGTGGGGTACGCTTTCACCCCAACGTCACGCGGGACGAGGTCAAGGCGCTCTCGGGGTGGATGGTCTACAAGTGCGCAATCGCCGGGATCCCGCTCGGGGGCGGGAAGGGGGGGGTCGTCATCGACCCGGCCCAGTATTCGACGAGCGAACTCGAGCGGATCACGAGATCCTTCGCGAAGGAACTGACGCCACTCATCGGCGCGGATCTCGACATCCCGGCCCCCGACGTGAACACGGGGCAACGGGAGATGAACTGGATCAAGGACACCTACGAGACGATCGAGGGGACCACCGAGCCCGGCGTCGTCACCGGCAAGAGCATCCACAGCGGCGGGAGTGCGGGGCGCGTCGAGGCGACCGGCCGGTCGACGGCCCTGGCCGCCCGGGAGGCCTTCGAATACCTCGACCGGGCCGTCGCCGACGCCAGCGTCGCCGTGCAAGGGTACGGGAACGCCGGCTGGAACGCCGCCAAACTCGTCGCCGAGTTGGGGGCGACGGTCGTGGCCGTGTCCGACTCGAGCGGCGGGATCTACGACCCCGAGGGGTTCGACCCCGTTGCGGTCAAAGATCACAAACGCGAGACCGGGTCGGTCGTCGGCTACCCGGGGGCAACCAAGGAGATCACGAACAGGGAGCTCCTGACGATGGCGGTCGACCTCCTGATCCCGGCCGCCCTCGAGAACGCCATCGACGAGAAGATCGCCCGCGAGATCTCCGCCGACGTCGTCACCGAGGCCGCCAACGGCCCCATGACGCCCGCCGCAGACGACCTCGTCTCCGAGACCGACACGATCGTCGTTCCGGACATCCTCGCGAACGCGGGCGGCGTCACCGTCTCCTACTTCGAGTGGGTCCAGAACCGCCAGCGGTTCTACTGGTCCGCGGAACGCGTCAACGAGGAACTGGAAAGGGTCATCGTCAACCAGTTCCAGAACCTCGTTGGGACCTACGAGGAGCGGGGGACGCCCACACTGCGGATCGCGGCCTACGTCAACGCGCTCGAACGGGTCCTCGACGCATCGGCGGAAGCCGGCGTCTGGCCCTGAGGCCGGAGCAGTCCGGGCTCCCCCTCCCCGGTTCGGTCCTTCCGTCGACGTACCAGGGCTCGGGAAAGCGAACTGCCGGCTTCTTCGCAACAGACCGGTCGAGCGCCTTTTACTGCCCGCGCCCCAGGGTCTCGTATGCGCACCTACGAGCGGTCGGTCCGCGTCGCGGCTCCGCTCTCGACCGTCTGGGAGTTCCACTCACGGATCGAGGGCCTGGAGTCGCTGACGCCATCCCCGCTCCACCTCCGGGTCGAGTCCGTTCGCGGTCCGGCGGGCGAGCCCGACCCCGACGTGCTGGCTGTGGGAACCGAGATCCGCATGTCGATGCAGCCGGCCGGGGTGGGCCCGCGGCTCGGCTGGACATCCCACATCCGCGCCAGGGACCGTGGGGACGGGAGCGCCTACTTCGTCGACGACATGGAGGACGGACCCTTCCGCGCCTGGGAACACACGCACCTGTTCTACGCCGACGGCGACGAGACCGTGGTCCGGGATCGGCTCCGGTACCAGTTGCCCTTCGGATGCCTCGGTCGGGCGGCCGGTCCGCTCGGCGCTCTGGGATTCGAACCGATGTTCCGCTACCGTCACCGGCGAACCAGGGAGTTGCTGGAGTAGCCGATCCCTCGCGGTCACGGGCTCAGTTGTCCTGGGCTGGTCCCGGGCTCCGGGCTGCCGTACCAGGCTGTGGCCTCCTCGGTGCCTCGACGCCACGTCACGGTCTCGTCGGTGCCTCGCTGCCCAGCAGGAGTATTTTCGGTGCCTCGCTGCCCAGCAGGAGTATTTTCGGTGCCTCGCTGCCCGGCAGGAGTCTCGTCGACGCGGCGCCTCCACGCCGGAATCTGTAAGCCGGGGGCCGACCACCTCCACCCGTGTCGCGCGCTGGCGTCACCGACCGTCGGTTGCTGGTCGCCCTCGCGGTGGCCGTCGTCGCCGTGAGCACGAGCGCGATCCTCATCCGGCTGTCTGCCGCGCCGCCGATCGTCGCCGCCTTCTACCGGGTCCTGTTCACCGTCGTGCTGCTGGCGCCGGTCACGCTCGCCCGCCATCGATCAGACCTCGGGCGGATCGGGCGGACGGATCAGGTCGTCGCCGTCGCCGCCGGGCTGGCACTGGCGGTCCACTTCGCCACCTGGTTCGAGAGCCTGGACTGGACGAGCGTCGCCGCCTCGGTGACACTCGTCCAGACCCAGCCGGTCGTCGTCGCCGCCGGCGCGGTGGGCCTGCTCGAGGAGCGTGTTACCCGGGGCATCGCCGTCGGGATCGCGACCGCTCTTGGCGGCGCCGTGGTCCTCTCGCTGGGCGACCTGCTGTCCGGGGCGGCGGCGACGGGCGCCTGGCCCGCCTGGGGGAACGCGCTGGCACTCGCGGGCGCCCTGACCGGCGGCGCGTACTGGCTCTCGGGTCGGTCCCTCCGGGCGCGGCTCCCGCTGCTCCCCTACGTCACCGTGGTCTACACGACCTGTGTCCTCGCACTCTTCGGGTTCCTCCTCGCGAGCGGGGCCGGCCTATTCGGCTATCCACCCCGTGAGTGGCTCCTCTTCCTCGGGATGGCGGTCGGCCCCGGTATCCTGGGGCACACCGTCTTGAACTGGACGCTCGGCCACCTGGAGTCGAGCGTGGTCAGCGTCGCGCTCGTCGGCGAACCGGTCGGAAGCGCCGTCCTGGCGCTGCTGATCCTCGGGGAGGTACCCGGGACCTGGACACTCCTCGGCGCACCGATCGTCCTCGCAGGGATCGTTCTCGCCGTTCGTGGACGGAGCGACGGCGAGGGGGCCGCGACGGAGTAGTCGCGACGGATCGGGGGGACAGATCCGCCTCGAACATGGCAGTGTACTCGACCAGGAGCCGGATGGATAGCGGGCGGCGACGCCGGGTCAGGCGACGCGGTGCTCGATAGCCCCTCTGGTGGCCGCGGCGTCGAAGTCGTGGTCCGGCCGCATGTTGACGAAGTCGAGGTAGTCCTCGGCATCGAGCAGGACCCCGTGATCGTAGCTCCCCGCGGCGACGCGGACCGCCTCCCTGGCCCCGAGTAGGGGCGAAAGCGTCGCGAGGGCGCATGCCACGTCGTAGGAGCGGGCCTCTGGCACGGCCGCCTCGCTGACTTTGGTCGCGTCGATGAAGTAGACCTCCCCGTCGGCCACGAGTACGTTCTCGGCCCGGAGGTCGCCGTGGACGAGGCCGGCGTCGTGCATTCGGGCGAGGGACTCGAAGAGGGCCGGCGCGACGGCGTCGAGGGCGTCGCGGTCCAGGGCGTCCAGCGGTTCGAATCGGGGCAGATACTCCAGCACGAGGACGCCCAGCCCCTCGAACTCGAAGGCGTCCAGTGGTTCAGGGGCGTTGACACCCAGTTCGCGCGTCTGCTCCGTTGCCTCGAGTTCGTGCTCGGCCATTTCGAGTGGCGTCCCGTAGTGTTCGAAAAAACCCTCGGCGCCACTCGAGAAGACACCCAGGTTGCGGCTCGCGGTCAGGAGGGCATGGACGAGCGAGTTCTGGGCCGTGATGACCTTCAGGAAGTACCGCTCGTTGACGACGACGGGCGTCGACAGCCAGTTGTCGGCCTGGAGCGGTCGGACGCTCTCGACAGCCTCGTCGGCGCGCTCGGCGACCTCGCGGGCGACGCGCTCAAGGGTCGGGGGATCGACCTGCCCGCGGAGGAACCGGCGGAACGCCATCTCCCCAACCAACGCCAGCGGGGACTGTATCGGTTTCGGCCAGACCCCTCGGATTGGGGGGGGTGGGCCCAGTGCTGCGGATGGTGCAGGGTAGCGGCTGGCGCTGGGGAAGGGGCGGGATGGACCGGTCGGCACTGGCGATGACGTGGACCATGATCCTGTCGGCCACGGTACGTGGATCGGTCCCGTCTCGCACCGCGAGGCCCGATGTCGGCGCCGTTTTTAGTCAGGCCCCCGTTGCTGGATCCATGGACTTCCGACTCCCCGAGGAACACCGGATGATGCGCCAGTCGGTCCGGGAGGTCTGCCAGACCGAGATCGAACCCGTGGCCCAGGACATCGAGGAGGAGGGAGAGTTCCCGGCGGAGGTCTTCGGGACGCTGGCCGACCTGGACGTCATGGGCGTCCCGATCGCCGAGGAGTACGGCGGGCTGGGCGGTGACCAGTTGCTCTACGCGCTCGTGACCGAGGAACTCGGCGCGGTCTCGGGCTCCGTCGGCCTCTCCTTCGCGGCCCACGTCTCCCTTGCCTCGAAACCGCTGGAACTGTTCGGCACCGAGGCCCAGACGGAGCGGTGGCTGGAACCGCTGGCCAGGGGCGAGCACCTGGGTGCCTGGGCGCTTACGGAACCCGACAGCGGGAGCGACGCGAGCGACATGGACACTCGGGCCGAGCGGGACGGCGACAGCTGGGTCCTCAACGGCACCAAGCAGTTCATCACCAACGCGAACGTCGCCGGGTCGATCATCGTAAAGGCCGTGACGGATCCCGGAGCCGGCTACGACGGCATCTCGACGTTCATCGTCGATCCCGAGGCGGACGACGGCGTCGAGATCACGAACGTCTGGCGGAAGATGGGCCTGAACGCCTCGCCCACCTGCGAGGTTCAGTTCGACGACTGCCGGATCCCCGCCGACCGCCTTCTCGGCGAGGAGGGGGATGGGTGGGCACAGACCGGGAAGACCCTCGACGGCGGGCGGATTTCGATCGCCGCCCTGTCTGTTGGGCTCGCGCGGGGTGCCTTCGAGGCGGCCCGCGACTACGCGACGGACCGCGAACAGTTCGGCCAGCCCATCTCCGAGTTCGACGCCGTCCGGGACATGATCGTGGGGATGGACCGGAAGATCGAGCGGAGCCGGCTGCTGACCCACAAGGCCGCCCGGACCTACGACCGAGGCGAGGACGTCCGCCGGCTCTCGGCGATGGCCAAACTCGACGCGAGCGAGGCCGCACGCGAGGTGGCCGAGGACGCGGTGCAGGTGCTCGGGGGCTACGGGTACACGACTGAGTTCGCCCCCCAGCGGTTCTACCGCGACGCCAAACTCATGGAGATCGGCGAGGGGACCAGCCAGATCCAGCGACTGATCCTGGGTCGGGAACTCGGGCTCTGAGCCCATCGGGGTGTTGCAACATGACCCCGCCGGGGCCTCGAGGGTACTCGAGGAACCTCCCGGGCCCCCCATGACGCCGAGTTCGCTGGAAGGACCTGCCAGGACCCCCGAGACGCCGAGTTCGCTGGAAGGACCTGCCAGGACCCCCGAGACGCCGAGTTCGCTGGAAGGACCTGCCAGGACCCCCGAGACGCCGAGTTCGCTGGAAGGACCTGCCAGGACCCCCGAGACGCCGAGTTCGCTG
>JAZKTI010000259.1:0-3495 GCA_036625635.1 Haloarculaceae archaeon | reverse complement strand
AGCGACTCGACCGGAGTGAGCGTCGCTGACTGGCGAGGCGGCGACCAGCGGGAGCCGCCGAGCACGAGCGACTCGACCGGAGTGAGCGTCGCTGACTGGCGAGGCGGCGACCAGCGGGAGCTGCCGAGCACGAGCGGGCTGCCTCTCAGACCATTCCTCCCATACCCATCGCCTGGGCCAGCTGTGTGATAATACCGTAGACCAGGAAGCCCAACCCGGCAATGACGAGGGCCACCCCGCCGGCGACGATCAGGTTCTCCGTGGCGATGACCCCGATTCCGGCCAGAAGGACGAGCACGCCGATGACCCCGGCGATGCCCAGTTGTTCGAACATACCACTCGGAGAGTGCGAGCGGGCATAAACGCGGCGGACTGTCGCAGGACAGTTGCTGCCGGTGGACGGCGTGCGATATGGCTTCCGAGCAATAAAGCGTTAAAGGTCTCCCCGGTCAAGCACCGTTTATGAGCGATGGGGACGGTCGCGAGGATCTACGCATGCCCGAGGACGACGAGGTCTTCGCGGTCGTCGAGGACATGCTCGGGGCAAACCGGGTCGAGGTACGGTGCATGGACGGCAAGCGGCGGACGGCCCGGATCCCAGGCAAGATGCAAAAGCGCATCTGGATCCGCGAGGGCGACGTCGTTCTCGTCGAGCCCTGGGACTGGCAGGACGAGAAGGCGGACATCACCTGGCGATACGAGAAGGGGGACGCCGACCAGCTCCGCGAGGAGGGGGAGATCCGTGAGGCCTGATCTGACCGGATGACGGTGAGCCGATCTGTCGGTCCCGTGGCCCCTGAAGCGGTGGTCAGTGTCGGAATCGACAGGGTTGGGGATCGCCGGGCACCGGTGACATGACCGACTTCGACTTGCTGGCGCCGGAGGAGGCGGAGGGTCCCGGCGACGTGTGGGAAGAGATCGACGTCAGCGACACCGAGGCCGACCGCATCGCGCGCCAGCGCGACCGCGAGTTCAGCGAGTTCCGGGACCGGATCACGGATGCCGATCAGTTCAAAGTCGAGGCCTCGGTCTTCGACGACGCCACCTACGCGGCCATCTACAAGCTCGTCCAGGACGGCTACATCGACGCCTTCGGCGGCCCCATCTCGACCGGGAAGGAGGCCAACGTCTACACCGCCCTCGGCGGCGACGCCGCACGTGAGATCATCGCGGCGGACGGCCTCGAACGGGACGGCCAGGAGCCGGAGGTCGCCGTGAAGGTCTACCGGATCAACGCCTCGGACTTTCGGGACATGCGCGGCTACCTCGAGGGCGACCCCCGCTTCGAGGGCATCGGGTCCGAGAAGAGCGAGGTGGTCAAGGCCTGGGTCCGCAAGGAGTTCGCCAACCTCCGGCGGGCCCGCGAGGCCGGCGTGCGGGTCCCGACGCCGATCGCCGTCGAGCGGAACGTGATGGTCATGGAGTACATCGGGACCGAAGACGGGCGGGCCAGGCGCCTCTCGGAGGTCGACATCGAGAACCCAGAGACCGCCTTCGAGGTCGTCCGGGAGTACATGCGGCGCCTCTACGACGCCGGCCTGGTCCACGGGGACTTCTCGGAGTACAACGTCGTCTTCCACGAGGGCCAGCTCGTCGTCATCGACCTTGGCCAGGCCGTGACGGTGCACCACCCGAACGCCGAGGACTTCCTCGCCCGGGACTGCGAGAACGTGGCCAGCTTCTTCCGCCGCCAGGGCCTCGAGGTCGAGACGGAGGACCTCCAGGACTTCGTGACCGGCGCAGCCGAGGCAGATGCGGCCGAGACCGACGCAGCCGAGACCTGACCCGCCGAGACCGACGCAGCTGAGACCTGACCCGCCGAGGCAGACCCGGCCGCGAACAGCGTGGCCGGGATCGACGCGGCCGGAACCCCATAGCCGGTGTCAGCAGTCGGCTCGTGTGGCCGCCCGCTTCGCCCGAAGCTTTGAAACGGCCGAACGACCTACCGAAGTGTACTTATGCAACACGTGAAGATTCCGCAGGACCGTATCGGTGTGCTGATCGGCTCGGGAGGTGAAACCATGCGCGAGATCGAAACCCGGGCGGAGGTCCGTCTCGACATCGACAGCGAGGACGGCTCGGTCCGGATCGAGCGGGTGGGCGATCCGGTCACGGGACTGAAGGGACCGGACGTCGTCAAGGCCATCGGGCGGGGCTTCCCACCCGAGGACGCCCTCGAACTGCTCGAGGACGACATGATGATGTTCGACGTCGTCGACGTGGGCGCTGCAGCCCGCAACAAAAACGACCTCGAGCGACACAAGGGCCGCCTCATCGGCGAGGGCGGCCGGACGCGGGAGCTGATGGAGGAACTCACCGGCGCCTCCGTCGCCATCTACGGCTCGACGCTGGGCGTTATCGGGGGGCCGAGACAGGTCGAGGCGGTTCGCGAGGCCGCCGAGATGTTGCTCGAGGGCGCCCCCCACGGCGCCGTCTACTCCTTCCTTGAGCGCAAGCGCAACGAACTCAAGCACAAGGGGATGGACTACCACCAGTTCACCGGGTAGACGACCGATCCCCGGTGGCGACGGGGAACCGGAGGGGCCCCCGATAGAGACCGACTGGCATATATTCCCTCTATATGGTGTGTGGGTGACCTTCCGCGCTGGACCCATATAGTGACGAAATGACGCCCGGAATTCGGGCGGAACTCGTCGTCCCGGACGCCGTGGAGTGCCCGCTCGCGCGAACCGCTGCCGAGACCGACGCCCGGACCCGTTCCGTCACGAAGAGCGTGGACCCGAACCGTCACGACCGCGTCGTCGAGGAGTTCGCGATGCGGACGGAGGACGGTGCCGGGCCGGACCTGGACAGCTTCGACGTGACGAAAGTCTTCGAGCGCGGATCGGAGGCGGTGTACCGCTTCGAGCGGTCGGAGGGGACCGAGTGTCCCTGCGAGTGCGTCGAGACGTACGGCCTCCCGGTCGTCGACGTTCAGGGCGAGAGCGGCCGCCTCCACCTCGTCTTCCACACGCCGGACCGGGAGGCTCTCCGTGACGTCATCGCCTCGATCCGGGAGTTCCACCCGTCGGTTGAGGTGCGGCGCCTGGTCCAGTCGAAGACCGGCGAGGAGACCGAATCCCTCGTGTTTTTCGATCGGAGCACGCTGACCGAGCGCCAGGAGGAAGTATTGCGGCTGGCCCACCGGGAGGGATACTTCGAGCATCCGAAAGGCGCCAACGCGGGGGAGGTCGCCGAGACCCTCGACATCACGACTGCGACCTTCATCCAGCACCTCTCGGCCGCCCAGCAGAAGCTGCTCGACTCGGTGCTTGCCGCGGAGAGTGATGCCTGAGACGAAACGACCGGCCTCGACGGCCGGACGGCGATAGTCGGGCCGCCGATGGTCTGGCGGCAATGGTCGGGTGCCGATGGTCTGGCGGTGATAGTCGGGCCGCCGATGGTCTGGCGGCAATGGTCGGGTGCCGATGGTCTGGCGGCGACGAACGGGGGTGTATAATAAGTACCATCGATCGATGGTAGTGCGCCCTTCCT
>JAZKTI010000258.1:0-3495 GCA_036625635.1 Haloarculaceae archaeon | reverse complement strand
CCTGGGCGACCCCGCGAACTACGTCGACATGAGCCTCCGGCTCGAGACCGGGCAGTCGATCGACCGCGACGAGGTCCTCGGCCGGCTCGTCGACCTCAACTACGAGCGCAACGACGTGGACTTCACCCAGGGGACATTCCGGGTCCGAGGCGACACCCTCGAGATCTACCCGATGTACGGCCGGTACGCCGTCCGCGTGGAGTTCTGGGGCGACGAGATCGATCGGATGCGGAAGGTCGATCCCCTCGAGGGCGAGGTCAAAAGCGAGGAACCCGCCGTGTTGCTCCACCCCGCCGAGCACTACTCCATCCCCGAGAGGCGCCTCCAGCGCGCCATCGAGGAGGTCGAGGAGCGCATGGAGAATCGCGTCCGGTACTTCGAGCGACAGGGCGACCTCGTCGCCGCCCAGCGCATCGAGGAGCGCACCACCTTCGACCTCGAGATGATGAAGGAGACGGGCTACTGCTCGGGCATCGAGAACTACGCCGTCCACCTGAGCGACCGCGACCCCGGCGACCCGCCCTACACCCTGCTCGACTACTTCCCCGAGGAGTTCCTCACCGTCGTCGACGAGTCCCACCAGACACTCCCCCAGATCAAAGGGCAGTTCGAGGGCGACCGTTCCCGCAAGGAATCCCTCGTCGAGAACGGCTTTCGCCTGCCGACGGCCTTCGACAACCGGCCGCTCACCTTCGAGGAGTTCCAGGACAGGACCGACCGGACCCTCTACGTCTCCGCGACCCCCGCGGACTACGAGCGCGAGCACTCCGACCAGGTCGTCGAGCAGATCGTCCGCCCGACCCACCTTGTCGACCCCGCCGTGGAGATCTCGCCGGCCTCGACCCAGATCGACGACCTGATGGAGCGTATCGACGAGCGGGTCTCGGGATCGAGCGGTGACGGTGGAGGGCCGGAGGACGGCGACAGCGATACCGGCGACGCCGCAGGCGGCGAGCGCGTTCTCGTCACCACCCTGACCAAGCGCATGGCGGAGGACCTCACCGAGTTCCTCGACGAGAACGGGGTCGCCGTCGAGTACATGCACGACGAGACCGACACCCTCGAGCGCCACGAACTCGTCCGGGGGCTCCGCATGGGCGAGTTCGACGTCCTCGTCGGCATCAACCTCCTCCGGGAGGGCCTGGACATCCCCGAGGTCAGCCTGGTGGCCATCCTCGACGCCGACCAGGAGGGGTTCCTCCGCTCGGAGACGATGCTCGTCCAGACGATGGGCCGGGCCGCACGGAACGTCAACGGCGAGGTCGTCCTCTACGCCGACGACCCCAGCGACGCCATGCAGGCGGCCATCGAGGAGACGGCCCGCCGTCGGCGGATCCAGCAACAATACAACGCGGAACACGGTCTCGAACCCACGACGATCGAGAAGGAAATCGGCGAGACGAGTCTCCCCGGCAGCAAGACCGATACCGGGGGTGCGAGCGGGCTCGCGCCCGACGACGCCGACGAGGCCGCCCTGACCATCGAGGAACTGGAGGAGCGGATGGCGACCGCCGCGGACAACCTGGAGTTCGAACTGGCGGCTGACATTCGGGATCGGATCCGCGAGTTGCGCGAGGAGTTCGATCTGAAGGGTGGCCCCGAGGAGGACGGCGTACCCGCGCCCGAGGGCGAGTTCTGAGGCCGATCCGAACGGCCGGGTGGACGCTCATATTCTCGGTGAGAGGGGATCGAGACTCGAACTCGGGGCGGCCCTCATAGTCCTCGGCCCACTCGTAGAAGCGGTAGCAACTCCAGAGAGCGTGGTAAGGACTTGCTGGCCGTTCCAGTTACGACTCGCGACCCTCACCCCTGTACAAGCGCACGGAGCGCAAAGAGCGCGTTCTCCTTGCGCTCCCTGACCCGGCGGTAGAAGTAGGAGAGCCAGGCGGCACCGAAGGGGACGTACTGCGCCACGTCCCGGTCCCGGGCCAGCTCGCGCTGTGCCTCGCTCCGCACGCCCATGAGCATCTGGACCTCGTAGGGCGTCCCGTGCTCGTCGTGGAGGCCGCCGGCCAGATCGACCATGTCCGGGTCGTGGCTGCCCACGGCGATCCCGTCCTCGAAGTGTTCGAACATGAACCGGAGCGACCGCCGGAAGGCCTGATTGACCCGGCTCGCGGACTGGAAGGCGATGTCCTCCGGCGGGCTGTAGGCGCCCTTGACCAGTCTGACTTTGCCGGGGAGGGGGGCCAGGCGCTCGAGGTCGTCTCGCGTCCGGCGGAGGTTGGCCTGGATGCAGACGCCGACGTTGCCGTCCGCCAGCGCGTGGTGCTCGTAGGCGTCGAGGGTGGCGTCGGTGTACGGGTAGTCCTCCATGTCGATCCAGACGAAGGTGTCCCGGTCGGCGGCCCGCTCGACGATCCGTGCGAGGGTCTCCCGGAAGACCTCCTCCGAGATGGCGAGCCCCAGCTGTGTCGGTTTCACTGAGACGGTCGCCTGGAGGCCCGTTGCGCCGATGTCGTCGACCAGGTCGCAGTAGGCGTCGGCGTCCTCCCTGGCGCGGGCCCGCTCGTCGTAGTGCTCCCCGAGCAGGTTGAGGAGGGCGCCCACGTCATCTCGATTCAGTTCCCGGACGTGGTCGAGGGCTTCGGCAGGCGTCTCGCCCGCGACGAACCGGCGCGCGACCGGCGGGACCATGCCTGGCTCTACCGGTGGCCGCCCCATCAGGATACCGACTGCTCCCACGGAAGCGCGTCCGTGGCGTCGTCGCTCATCCCCCGCCGCCGTCCCAATCGTCAGTGGTGCCGCCGACGCACCGATCGCCCGGTCCCACTGGCGATACCCGGAACCCTGTGGATTAAGAGCCGGGGCACTGAGGGTGGGCCTATGGGCGCCTACGAGGTCCTCGTCACCGCCCTCTGGGCCATGCTCCCAGCGTACCTCCCCAACTCCGCAGCGGTAGTGCTGGGCGGCGGGCCGCCAATCGACGGGGGCCGGACGGTGGGCGGCCGACGACTTCTGGGCGACGGGAAGACCTGGCGCGGAACCGCCGGCGGATGGGCCGCCGGCGCCGCCCTCGCCCTCCTCCTCAACGAACTTCGGCCGGTCGCGACGGACCTCCTCGGCGTCGTCGTTCCCGCGTTCCCCCTCGCCGCGCTCGTTGCCCTTCCACTCGGCGCGATGCTCGGGGACATCACCGCGTCCTTCCTGAAGCGCCGGACGGGACGTGAGCGTGGCGCACCCTTCCCCGGCGTCGACCAGTTCGACTTCGTCGTCGGCGCGCTCGCGCTCACCTTCGTCGCTGCGCCGGGCTGGTTCGGGACCGTCTTCACCGGCCCGGTGCTTCTGGTCGTCCTGGTGGTGACGCCGCTGTTGCACGTCGGGGCCAACGTCGTCGGCTTCGGGCTGGGCCTGAAAGACGAGCCCTGGTGAGGTGGCGATCGGCCCGGATTGGGTCTGAAGGTACCTGCAGACGGCCAGAACGCCCTCGGCCCGCTTGGAGGTGTTGCTTGGACCGCATCCGCAACCAGCCAGAAAGCCCTCGGCCCGCTCGCC
>JAZKTI010000257.1:0-3517 GCA_036625635.1 Haloarculaceae archaeon | reverse complement strand
GCGACCACCGCCGTGGAGCGGTCTCACGGGGAGCGATCGGTGCCGAGGAGTGGCGGCAATTCTCGAAGGTCGTCGAGCCGACGATCCACGGCGGGTCCGTCGTCGGCACCGTAGGCGATTGTCACCAGTCCGACCCGCTTTGCCCCCATGATGTCGTGCTCGTATCGGTCCCCGATCATGACCGCCCGTTCCGGTTCGACGCTCGCCCGCTCGAGGGCGTCCTCGAACATCGCGCGGTCTGGTTTGGTCCGCCCGACGGCCTCCGAACTCGTGTAGGTCTCCATCGCCCGCCGAACGCCGAGTCCCTCGAGCAGGCGCTCGCCCTCCTCGTGGTCGACGTCGCTGATGATGCCCTGATGGAGCGGGGTCTCGGCCAGTCGTTCGATGGCGGCAACCGCGTCGGGGTTGGGCTCGATTCCCTCGTCCCGAAGCGACCTGAGGAGCGATCGCCAGGGAACCTCCGCCGCGTCCGCCACCAGGATCGCGTCGACGCCACGCCGGTAGCCCTCCCGGGCCGGACGGAAGGTCGTCCCCTCCCGCTCGGCGAAGTACGCGCCGACGGTCTCCCGGAACCGGTCCAGGGCCTCCTCGGCGTCGAGGCCCGTCTCGTACTGGGTCGTGAGCCTGTCGATGAACCTGCGCTGGACAGCTTGCACCGAGTCGACGTCGAGGATGACGCCGCCGATGTCCCAGAAGACCGCACGGGCGTCGGCGATTTCGGGCACGAACCGGCTAGGACCTATTGACGCAAGAACGTACCGGACGACCTGCGCGATCCCTGGGTGCACGGCCTGTGGGACGGCGACTCGTCGGGACGTCCCTGGGGAGTCCCCCGGCATGCCCCCGGCGAATCCCCGTGGGACTCCCCCGTCGCAATCCCCGCTGGCCGTCACTCCTCATCAGGGGGGTACCGTCCTTCGGCCGCCGCGACGGTGTCCAGGGCCGCGAGGTTCGTGGCGACGTCGTGGACGCGGACCACGTCCGCCCCCCGGTCAACTGCCAGGGCAGTGGCGGCGACGGTGGGCTCTCTCCGTTCCCCGGGGTCGTGGCCGATCAGGTCGTACATCGACTTGTGGGAGTGGCCGACGAGGACGGGACAGCCCAGGGCCTGCAGTTCGTCGAGACGGCCCAGCAGTTCGAAGTTCTCCGCGGCGGTCTTCCCGAATCCGAGGCCCGGGTCCACGATGATCTGCGATCGATCCAGTCCCGCGCGTTCGGCGAGGAGGACCCGCTCGCCGAGTTCCTCGATCACGTCGCGGACGACGTCGTCGTAGGGCACGTCGTGTTCCGGGACGACGGGCGCGTCGATGGAGTGCATCAGGACGGCCGGCGCGTCGTACTCGGCAGCGATCGCTCGCATCTCCGGATCCTCCAGCCCGGTGACGTCGTTGAGGATGTCCGCCCCGGCCTCGAGGGCCGCCCGGGCGACGGCGGGCTTTCGGGTGTCGACGGAGACCATCGCGTCTTCCTCCGCGAGGGCCTCGACGACGGGGATGACCCGCTCCCGTTCCTGGGCGACCGGGACGGGCTCCGCGCCGGGGCGCGTCGACTCGCCCCCGACGTCCACGATGTCTGCACCCGCCGTCACCATCGCCTCGCCGCGGGTGACAGCGTCGCGGGTGGCCTCGTACTCGCCGCCGTCGTGGAAGCTGTCGGGGGTGACGTTCAGAATGCCCATAACTGCTGTCCGCTTGCCCTCCCAGGGGTAGCCCCGCGAGTCCTCCGTGGTGCCGATGCCGAGATGTGTCCTGAGGTCGGCAGCGACCCGGGCGAGGCCGTACGGCTGGCCGTCCAGTTTCTCGATCAGGCGCTTGAACTGGGCCATCGTCCCCATCATGACCACTGCGAGACGTTCCCGGCGCTGGTCGTTGAGGCCGGAGATGGCACACTCGCCGCCCAGCGAGAGGAGTTCCTCCTTGAGGTACTGGGCCTGGCGCGGCTGGACCCGGGTGCGGACCACTCGATGGACCGCCTTGCCGCGCATTCGCCAGGCGCCCGCGGCGGTGACGTGGGCGTCCGCGAGCGTCTCCCGGGCGGTCGCGAGCGAGTCGACGCGCTTCGGGATCGTCGGGCGCTTCCAGCGCGTCCGCGCCTCGGCGACGGCATACAGCGATCCGGCGACCAGGACGCAGTCATTCGGGCCGGCCGCCTCGAGGGCGATGTGGAGGGCACCTGCCACGTCCGCCCGGCTCTCGACGGACGCCGCCGTCGCCCGCTCGAAGGCCCGTGCGACGACCGTCTCCTCCTCGGCGCGGGGGAGGTCGGGCTGGCAGGCCACGACGTGGGCGGGGTCGGGGAGTGCGCTGGCCATTCCTTCGAGGTCCTTGTCCGCGAGTGCACCGGTGACGAGGTACAGGTCGTCGTAGGCGAACGTCGAGAGGGTGTCCGCGAGGGCCGAACAGCCGTCGGGATTGTGGGCGCCGTCGAGAACGACCAGGGGGTCACGCCCGAGGACCTCGAATCGGCCTGGCAGGGTGGCCTTCCGCAGGCCCTCGGTCACGGTCTCGGTGGTCAGATCGACCCCGAGGGTCTGCGCGACCTGGTCGGCCAGAGCGGCGGCCACGCCGGCGTTGCGCGCCTGGTGGCCCCCGAGGAGCGCGAGTGGGACCTCGGCGTCGACGCCCGCGCCGTGGATGGCGACCCGCCAGGAGAGTCCGTCTCGGCCGAGGGACGCCACGGCGACGTCGGAATCGCGGTCCTGGTCCGCCGCGTCCGGGTCCCGGCCAGCGTCATCGACCACGACCACCTCGCCGGCGGCCTCCCGAACTGCCGCGAGCGCGTCGCCCCGCGCTGCCGTTACGAGCGGCCGCCCCTCGGGGGCGACGGCGGCCTGCTCCCGCGCGATGGAGGCCACGTCGTCGCCGAGGACTGTGGTGTGCTCGCGAGCGACGCCAGTAACGGCGGCCGCCACCGGATCGACCACGCTCGTGGCGTCGTAGCGGCCGCCGATACCGACCTCGAGGACGGCGACGTCGACGTCACGGCGGTCGAATTCCCAGAACGCCATCGCGGTGACCGTCTCGAAGAAGGTCGGTGACTCGCCGGCTGCCGCGGCGTCGGTCAGGTAGTCCCCGGCCGACTCGACGAACTCGGCGAGTGCGTCCTCGCGCATGGCACGGCCGTCGACGCGGATCCGGTCCCGGAGGTCGTCGAGGTGGGGGGAGGTGTACAGGCCCACGGCGAGGCCGGCCTCGAGGCAGACGGCCTCGAGCAGCCGGGCCGTCGAGCCCTTCCCGTTCGTCCCGGCGACCTGCACGCAGGGGACGCCCTCGTGAGGGTCGCCGAGGTGGGCGAGGAGCGAGGCGGTCGCCTCCGTCCCCGGGCGCGGATCGAAGCGCCGGAGGTCGAACAGCGTCATCGCCGCCTCGTGGTACTTCATACCCGAGCCAATCGCCCGACTCCGCTTAGGCCTGTCGGACGACCGGGAGGTTCGGGATCCGCCCGGCGATGAAGGTAGGGCGAGCGAGACGAGGGAACCAGCGCCTTTTCGTCGCGGGAGTGGTCGGTGAAGTGCGGC
>JAZKTI010000256.1:0-3539 GCA_036625635.1 Haloarculaceae archaeon | reverse complement strand
AGGGAGGCCTCGAAAGGGAACCGGCGAGCGGAGCGAGCCGGTGACCAAGCGGAGCCTGCGGAGCGACCGAGGATATCCCGCTCAGAGCGCACGAGCGGGCCGAGGGCTTTCTGGCTGTCTGCGGCTGCGGTCACAACGCCTTCAAGTGGGCCGAGGGCTCGCTGGGGACTATTGGCCGCGCGCCCTCCGACGGTCATTCGATTCCCACCCTACAGATCCTCCACGCGGTCGACGTCGCGAAGCACGCCGGGATCGTCGACGGGGACGAGGGTCCCCTGGGCTTCGACGATCTCCCGCCCGCCGCGGTCCCCGGTGACCGCGGCGAGCGCCTCGAAGTGGGACCGGGCGAAGAGAACCGGGTTCCCCCGCTGCCCCTCGTGGGCCGGCGCGAGGACGGTGCCGGTACCCTCGCGGTAGGCCCCGACCAGTTCGTCGACGGTATCAGGGTCGACAGCCGGCATGTCGCCCAGGGCGAAGACGACGGCGTCCCAGTCGCGCTCTCGAGCGACGGCCACGCCGAGTGCAACGGAGGTGTGCTGGCCGTCGGCGTAGTCCTCGTTGACCCGCCACTCGACGTCGAGTCCGCCCAGGGCTCCCCTGACACGCGCTTCGTCGTGTCCCAGGACGACGACCGGGCCCCGGAGGTTCGCTGCGAGCAGGGTCTCGGTCGCCCGGCGGACGACCGGGACGCCATCGACCTCGGCCAGAAGCTTGTTCCCGTCCTCGAAGCGCGTCGACTGCCCCGCGGCCAGGAGAACGCCGCCGATTGCCTGCCCGCCGTCAGTAACGAGTTCGTGCCCGCCGTCAGTAACGAGTTCGTGCCCGCCGTCACTTCCGACTGCCTGCCCGCCGTCACTTCCGACTGCCTGGCCGCCGTCAGTTCCACCGGCGTTGCCCTCCTCCTCGGCAGGCGCTCCATTGGAGTCTGCGCTGCCACCAACGCCCGCCTGCCGACCGTCCCCGGAGCCCGAGTCCCCTCCCATCACTCGAGCACCCGATAGGGGACGACGTCGATGCGCTCGCCCTCGACGAAGTCGGACTCGGTCAGGACGAACCCGTCCGCGCGAGTCGCGCGCGTGCTCGAGGAGAGGACGCTCGGGTCGAAGGTCTCGTCGTAGACCGCGAGCGCCGACCCCTGCTTGCCGAGCGGCGCTGCCGTGCCGTCCGAGAGCGTCACGGGAATGGCGTACTCGAAGCCCTCGACGGGGACGCCCACCGAATCGCCGGCCGTCGCGGAGACCCTCGGAATCTGGCGATCGCCGGTGAAGAAGGGCCGTGCGACGAGCGTCGTCACGGCGTGGGCGCCGACGGGCTTGCCGGGGATGGCGAAGACGACGGCGTCCTGCTCGGCGAGGGTGGCGACGGCGATCGGCTTCCCCGGCCGGAGGCGAACCCGGTGGACGTGGACCTCCCCGAGGGCGTCGAGCGCGCGGACAACGTGGTCCTTCTCGCCGACGCTCGTCCCGCCGGTCGTCAGGACGACGTCCCGGTCGGCCGCCACCCTCGCGATGGCGTCCTCGACGCGATCGTACTCGTCGGGGACGCTGCCCTCGATGGTGCCGTGGTGCCCCCAGGCGCGGACGAGCGAGGCGAGCATCGGCGAGTCGAGGTCGGCGCTCCGCCCCTCGTGGATCTCCGTCCCCGTCGCGAGGAGGCCCACGTCGAAGGGTTCCCGGACGGTGACGCGCTCCCGGCCGAGGTCCCGGAGGAGGATGGCGTCCCGCGGGGCGAGGGTCTCGCCGGCCTCGAAGAGCACCTCGCCGGCGGCCACGTTGCTCCCGCGTTCGTAGACGAAGGTGCCCGGCGAAAGGTCGGGCCCCTCGAGCTGGTCGTTGCGAACCGTCGTCTCCTCGACCTTGCAGACGGCGTTGGCCCCCGCGGGGATCGGCGCCCCGGTCGCGACCCGAACGGCCTCCTCGGGCGCCATCGCCGGCGGGTCGTCCTCGGGGAAGGCCTCGTCGACGACCGTCAGCGGGTACTCCCGCGTGGCGTCGATCGCGAATCCGTCCATCGTCGCGATGGTGCGGGCGGGCACATCGGCCTCGGGTACGACGTCCTCGGCCAGGACGGCTCCCTCGAAGGCATCCGTAATCGAGACCTCGCGCGTGGCGGCCCCGGCGAGTGCGCCCTCGCGCAGGTCGAGGACGGCGTCGACGGCGGGTTCGCGGGGGCTGGGCTCGTCGCGATCGCTGCTCATAGTCGTTGGCAGTGCGCCGCGGTAATGGAGGTTGCGCCGAGTCGGCGGAGTGCGGGCGGTTCGGCGGCGAGTGCGTCCGATCCTTCGAACCCGGGCGGTCCGGGCCGGTCGCGCACGCCCCGGCAGGTGACCAGGGTAGCAGCGGGGAAAAATTGCGAATCGGCCGCCGCGTGGCGATCAGTGTGGTGTCGGGACCGAAATTCCTGGTCGGCGGGTGGGGCAGTCTACTCGAGGATCTCCCACTGGTCCTGGTACTCCTCGAGGACGGACTTCGAGTGGTCGTCGAGCGGGTGTTCCCGCTCGGGGATGTCGATCTCGTAGTCGGGCTCGAAGAGCTTCGTCGAGAAGTACCGGTGGCCGGTGTCACAGATGATGGTGGCGATCTCGTCGAGTTCCGGATGGGCCTTCGAGAGCCGGATGGCGCCATCGACGTTCGCGCCACTGGAGACGCCACAGAAGAGCCCCTCGTTTTCGGCGACCGAGCGGGCGCGTGACAGCGCCGCCTCACTCTCGACGGTCACAACGCCGTCCATCAGTTCGGGATCGAGGTTCTCCGGGAGGAAGCCGTCACCGATCCCCTCGATCTCGTGGGAACCCCACTGGCGACAGGTCAGGAGCGGGGCCTCGGCGGGTTCGAGGGCGTAGAGAGCCACGTCGGGGTCGACCGACCGGAGGTGGCGGCCGACGCCGGTGAGCGTCCCGCCGGTCCCCTGGCCCGCGAGGAAGGCGTCGGGGGACCCGTCGAGTTGCCGCTCGATCTCCACCCCGGTGGTTTGCTCGTGGGCCACCGGATTGTCCGGGTTGCTGAACTGGTTGGGGAACCAGTAGTCCGCCGGCGACTCCTCGAGGAGTTCGTCCACCCGGTCCATCGCGAGGTCGACGTCGCTCTCGCCGCCCGGCGTCTCGATCAGGTCGCCGCCGTAGGCCCGGATGACCTTCTTGCGCTCCTCGCTCATCCCCTCCGGCATGACGATCGTCACGTCGTACCCGAGTCGGGAGCCCACGAGTGTGCAGGCGATCCCCGCGTTGCCGGTCGAACACTCCAGGATCTCCGTCCCCGGTTCGAGGTCGCCCCGGTCGATGGCCGCGGTGATCATTTCCCTGTAGATGCGGTCCTTGATGCTCGAGGAGGGGTTGAAGAACTCGAGTTTCCCGTAGATCGTGGCGTCGCACTCCTCGCTCGCACCCGCGAGTTCGACGAGTGGCGTGTCGCCGATGCACTGGAGCACGTCGGACGTCGCTTCCTCTGTCGGGTCTAGCTCGTACTCGACCATAGGTCCCCCACGAACCCGGGTCACAAGTAACCCCATGGCAGGCGATCGGGTGCCGCCGGGGCCGGGGG
>JAZKTI010000255.1:0-3547 GCA_036625635.1 Haloarculaceae archaeon | reverse complement strand
GAACGAAGAGAGAGGAGAACGAAGAGAGAGTGAAGAGAAGAACCGCTCTGCCGTCCTAGTCCGGCGACCACTCGCAGGCGTTCCCCGTGGTGAGCCCCTCGGCCTCGACGTAGGACACGAGACACGCGTAGTTACAGAAGTACTCGGGCGATCCGCAGTCCTCGACGCAGTCACGGACACAGACCGGGTCGTGGTCGAAGATTTGGGCGCCGCAGTACGCACAGGCCTCGTCAGGTACGGGCGTCTCGACGGTCGTCGCCATAGCCGACTTACGGGGCCACGACCCCGTAAGTCGTTCGGCCGTCCGCATATCTCCACAGACGGGCCGCGTCGGCCCGTGGACAGGCTGTCGGGCGTATGTCAGCAGGTATATCCCTCCCTGTTCGCAACGGGGGAACACGACCGAACGGTTGGCCGAACCCGAGGGTAATCGACCGTTCGCCCGGGGTGAGGACGACGGGGGAACGACTGCGGGTCGGCCGGTCCGAGACCACAAGGGCCGGTTGGAGACCGCGGGGAAACCCAGCGCCCGACCGCCGACGCCACCGAACGATCGACACATGAGTGCTCCGATGCCCGTGCCCGGACCGCTGTTCGTAGACCCGACGATCCTCGCCCAGATCGTCGCGCTCGGTCTCCTGCTCGGCGCCATCTACGGCTTCGTGGCACTCGGCCTGACCATCATCTTCGGCGTGATGGGAGTAGTCAATCTCGCCCACGGCGCCTTCACCGTCGTGGGGATGTACGTCGTCTGGTTCGTCGTCGACACCCTCGGCCTCTCGCCGTTCCTGGGCATTCCCCTGGCCGGGGTGTCCCTGTTCGTCCTCGGCATCATACTCCAGCGGGCGACGATCGCCCCGGTCCTGGAGGTCTCGAAGGGGGCTGCGGTCCTCGTGACGATGGCGATCCTCGTGATCCTCGTGGCGCTGGTCGAGATGACCTTCTCCGCGACGCCCCGCGAACTGGCGGTCGGGAAGGGGTCCTTCGAGGTCGGCGGGGTCTACCTCCCCGCTGGGCAGGTGTACGCCCTCGCCGCCGCGGCAGTCACGTTCCTCGTCGTGTGGGTCTTCCTCCGGCGGACGCACACCGGCCGGGCGATTCGCGCCACCGCAGACGACCGGGTCAACGCCGCCTACGCCGGGATCGACGTCGCGCGGATCGACTACCTGACCTTCGGCCTGGGCGCGGGCCTGGCCGGGCTCGCGGGCGCGCTGGTGACCTTTATTCAGCCCTTCGACCCCTTCCTCGGCCACGAGTACCTGACCATCGCCTTCGTCGTGGTGGTCCTCGGCGGACTCGGCTCGATCCCGGGCACCCTCATCGGCGGCCTGCTCGTCGGCTTGCTCCACGTGTTCGGGTCGTTCTACCTCCCCGGATCGTACTACCAGGTCCTCATCCTGAGCGTCTTCATCCTGGTCCTCCTGCTCCGACCAGCCGGTCTCATGGGGGACGCGGGATGAGCGATGAGGAACGTCAACCGGCCCGCGATACTGTCGCCATCCGGGCCGTCGCGGCCGTCCGGACCTGGCGGTCCACGTGGCATGCTACGCCGACCCTGCTCCTGGCGACGTTCCTGCTGCTGGCGATCCTGCCACTGACGCTCGACGCCCCGATGCTGGGACCCGTGATCGGCTCGGTCCTCTCCGTGAACCTCCTCGTCGTCACGCTCGTCTGGGCCATCGCGGGTCAGGGCTGGAACGTGCTCGCGGGGTTCGTCGGCCGGTTCTCGTTCGGTCACGCGGCCTTCTTCGGACTCGGGGCGTACGCCCCGATCGTCCTCGCAGCACAGTACTCGATCAACCCCTGGGTGGGGCTGCTCGTGGGGGCCGTCCTGGCGGGGCTCTACGCGCTCGTGATCGGACTGCTCACCTTCCGGTTCGACGTCCGCGGGAGCTACTTCGTCCTCGCGACGCTGGCCTTCGCCGAACTCCTCCTTGCGGTCTTCTCCAACGTCGACGAGCTGGGTGGCGCCAGCGGGTTCGTCAAGCCCCTCCCGTCGCGGTACGGCGCCGAGTACGGCCTCGCCGCCTTCCAGTTCGACGGCCAGCTGCCCTACTACTACGTCGGCCTGGGTCTGCTGCTCGTGGTCACGCTCGTCGCGGTCGTCATCAAACACTCGGGGGCCGGGCTGTCCCTCTTCGCGATCCGCGAAGACGAGGATGCGGCGAGCGCCGTCGGGATTCCGACGATGCGCTACAAACTCCTCGCGCTGGTCGTGAGTGCGGTCTGTACGGCGGCGGCCGGGACCCTCTGGGGAATGTACTTCACGACGGTCCGCCCGAGGGTGGTCTTCGGGGTCCTGGTCAACCTGGAGATTCTGGTGCCCGCGGTCG
This sequence comes from Haloarculaceae archaeon, assembly GCA_036625635.1. GTDB lineage: Archaea > Halobacteriota > Halobacteria > Halobacteriales > Haloarculaceae > JAZKTI01. The sequence goes on along the minus strand of JAZKTI010000255.1, from coordinate 1,214 downwards.
TCGGCGGCCTCGGCTCGGTGTTCGGTCCGATCGTCGGCGCGCTCGGCCTCACCGTCCCGAGCGAATTCGGTCGGAGTTTCGTCGACGTCCCGGAGCTCCAGGACGTCGTCTACGGAGTCCTCCTGCTCGCAATCGTCCTGAAGAGTCCCGACGGGATCGTGACGTTGCCGGGCAAACTCGCGGACCGGCTGACGCCGAACCGACAGCGGGAGGACGAGGGCGGCGAGGACAGGGATGACGACCGGAGCGACGACGAGGGCAGCGACGACCGGAGCGACGACGAGGGCGGCGACCGGAGTGACGACGACTGAGCCGGATCGGTAGACGCCCGGGGCTGCCGGTGGCTTAGTCCAGCGAGCGATCGCCCCCCCCCAACCCCGCTCAGGCGAGGCCGAGGTAGAGGTCGGCGAGTTCGTCCTCGTCGTGGAGGTCCGAAGGTGGCCCGTCGAACTGGAGCTCTCCCTGGGCGAGGACGTAGACGTGGTCGGCCAGCGGGAGCGCTTCGCGGACCTGCTGTTCGACCAGGACCACCTGGGTACCCCTCTCGACGAGTCGTTCGAGGACGTCGACGACCGTGTCGACCATCGACGGAGCGAGCCCCGAGAGGGGTTCGTCGAGGAGGTACACCTCCGCGCCGGTGACCATCGCGCGGGCGACACCGAGCATCACCCGCTGGCCGCCGGAGAGCGTCCTGGCCTTCTTTGACAGTGCCGGTTCCAGTTCCGGGAACACCTCGAGGACGGCGTCGATCCGGTCCGCGACGATGTCGGCGTCGCCCACCGTGGTCCCGCCGAGTAGGAGGTTTTCGCGGACGCTCAGGCCGGCGAAGACTCGGTTCGTCTGGGGCAGGGTCGTAATCCCCGCCGCCACGATGGCGTGGGGAGGTTCCTTGGTGATCCGCCGGTCGCCGAACGCGACCGACCCGGACCTGACCGGCACCCGCCCCGAGATGGTCTGGAGGAGTGTGGACTTCCCGGAGCCGTTCGGCCCGAAGATGCAGGTCACGCCCGTTCGACTTTCGACGGAGACCCCGTCCAGGACGATCTGGTTCCCGTACCCGGCGACGACGTTCTGCGCGCGCAGGCGGGGCGGGCGATCCTCCGTGTTCGGTCTTTCCTCCCTATCCGGCCGATCCTCGGTGTTCGGGCGATGCCCGGTGTCCAGCCCGGCCCCGGTATCTGCCTCGGTCCTCGCCAGGGCCGCCTCCCGATTGC
>JAZKTI010000013.1:0-20098 GCA_036625635.1 Haloarculaceae archaeon | reverse complement strand
GTTGCCCGTACTGCCGGCTGGCAGTTGCCCGTACTGCCGGCTGGCAGTTGCCCGTGCTCCCGGCTGGCCGTTGGCCGTGCTGCAGGCTGGCCGTTGGCCGTGCTGCAGGCTGGCAGTTGCCTACTCGGCGGGCTGGACGGGCTGGGGGCCGCCGCCGGTCTGGGCCTCCTCGGCGTCGCCCCAGCCGCCCGCATCGACGACCGCGAACAGCATCCGCCAGTTCTCGTCGTCCTCGCTCTCGGGGAGCTGGTCGCGAATCTGCCTGATCTCGTTGGGGGAGACGTTCTCGCTCACGAGGTCCATGACCACCTGGGCGTGGTAGGCCGCTTCCGGCCCGTCGCAGTTCTCGATCTCCGCGACGCGGTCGACGAATTCCCGCCAGCCGAAGCGCTGGCCGTGTTCCTGGACCGGGCCGGTGAGGTACCACCCGATCTCCATCGGGAGCGAACTGCCGAGATCCTTCGCCTCGCCGGCCTGGATCCGCTGGCCGAGCGGCATGAGGGTGGCTCGGATCGCTCTGACCGTCTCGCCGGTTCCGGCCAGTTCCAGTCGGTGGGTGATCTGGCCGGTAAATTCGTCGAAGTTCATAGTCAGAAGTACGCCGGCGACGGAGTTCAACCCCCCCGGTCATTCCCACGCCACTGGAACGCTGGCGGTGACTCTCGTCGAACAGACGTAACCCCGCCTCTCTTGCAGAGGCGGACCCCAGAAGCGAGAGTTGTGTCGGGATCCGGTGTGCGGGAACCCCGGTCCCGGCCCGCTCGGGCGGGGCTTTCCGCGGCCTGTAGGGCCGCGTCGACACGCCTCCCCTATTCGATCGTGATTTCCTTCGCCTGCTCGGTTTCGACCTTCGGGAGCGTGACGGTGAGGACGCCGTGTTTCATGGTCGCCTCGACGGCGTCGGTGTCGACTTCACCGGGGAGGTGGATGGAGCGCTCCTGTGACCGGTGGGTGCGCTCGCGGCGCAGGTAGTGGTCGCCCTCGGCTTCCGCCGCATCCTCGTGGTGGGCTTCGATGGTCAGGGTGCTGTCGGTGACGCTGACTTCGATGTCGTCCTGGTCGAAGCCCGGCAGGTCGACGCGTGCGTCGTACTCGTCCTCGTGTTCGGCGAGATCCACAGCCATGGATTCCATCCCACCGGTCCAGGTCTCTAACGCTTCGCCCGTCCCCCAGGTCTCCGAGGCAGTCTCGAACTGGCGGCTCATGCGCTCGACCAGTCGTTCGAGTTCCTCGAAGGGATTACTGCGTGTTGTCATAGTATCTCTCCATGTGTCGTTACGCCGCCAAACCTGATGAACGTCTCCGCTCGTTCCCGTATCGCGGGACTTTCGGCCAGGTTTTCGTGAATCCGGCCCGTCGACTGTTATTCTCCCGCCCTGGGAGTCACCGACGCCTCGGAATCACGGTCTTTTCGAAATCACGGTCTTTTCGGAATCACGGTCTTTTCGGAATCCGACCTTTTCGAATCTCAGGCTCGACGGGATCTCGGGCTCGTCGGAAATATCGAACATGTTTTCTCCGGGCCGGCCCTCCGGGCGACCATGACAGAGACCTGGATCGAACTCCAGTGCCCCTCCTGTGACGAGACCTGGGAGGTCGATCCCGGGGACTTCCCAGCACCGGGCGAAGACTTCACCTGTGATCACTGCGGCACCGAACGGTCAGCGTCCGAGTTCATGCGGACCGACCGGAATCGCGAGATGTGGCGGTCGTTTCACGAGTAAGGAGCTGTGACCCCTTTCGGAGGGCCAAGGACGAGTCGTCCCGCACGAAGACTCACTGATATTCCAGCCGCTCGAGGGAATACCGATAGGTCCTCCCCTCGCCTTTCACGAGGATGGCGGGGTCGGCCCCTGACCGGTCGATCCGGTTGAAGTGCGTGCCGAGGTTTCCGGGATTGAGCGAGGCCGGTGCGTCCTGGACCTGGAAGGACAGCCTCGCCGTGCCGTGTTGATTGTCGTCGGTCCGCCTGGCGGCGGCTGCAATGACGGTCCCGTCCCGCTGGACGTCGACCTCGCCGGTCAGTTCCCAGTCCGCGTCCCGGTACTGGACCTCCTGGCCCTCGAGGTCCGGCCACTCGGTGTCGACCATGCCTCGGCTTGCGCCGGATCGGGTATCGACCTTTCGCACGTCCCCGACCGGTGGGAGTAGTCCGACGGGCTCCTGGCCCGGCTGTCGTTCTCACTGAAAGGGAACAGTCGAACGACAGTTGGGGTTTCCCGCCCTACTGTCGAGGGCAATGGTCTTCAAGAAGGTCCGCCTCATCGGCAAGAGCAACGATAGTTTCGAAGACGCGACGAACGACGCCATCGACCGGGCAGAAGAGACCCTCGACAACCTGATGTGGGTCTCCGTCGAGAACCAGGCCGTCGAACTCGAGCAGGGACCCGAGCGGGAGTACCAGGCCGAGGTGGAGGTCGCCTTCGAACTCGAGGGCGGCGTCGACGAATAATCGGGATCGATCCTCGCCGAGGATCTGCCGGTCCGACAGCCCTGTCGATCGCCGGCCTGCACACCAGTGGGCCTGCCGGCCTGACGACCTGCTGGCGTCCCCAACGAATCAGGATCCGTCGTTGGCCCGACCCTCGTCGGCGACCCGTTCGATCGTCGCCACGTCCCCCTCGGAGTACCCGATGAACCGGACGTCCTCGAGGGACTCGGACTGGTAGTCGTCGATGACCTCGCAGATGATTCTGGCCCCTTCCTCGAGCGGGAAGCCGGCGACACCACAGCCCAGGGCGGGGGTCACGAGCGACTGCGCGCCCAGTTCCTCGGCCCGGTCGAGCGTGTTCCGCGTCGCGTCCCGGATGCTCTCCTCGGTCGCCTCTCCGTCGCCGTAGTGCGGCATCGCGGCCGCGTGGACGACCCACTCGGCGTCGAGATCGTAGGCGTCGGTGACGGCGACGGCGCCGAGGTGGATCGGCCCTATCGAGGTGGCCTCCTCGTTGATCTCAGCGCCGGCGCCCCGTCGGAGCGCCCCGGCGACGCCGGATCCCATCTGCAGGCTGGTTCCCGCAGCGTTGACGAGCACGTCGGCCTCCTGGTCGGCGATGTCGCCCTGGACGACGCGGAAGTCCATACAGATCCGGTGTGGCCCGGGCCATCTTATGTGTGCCGGGGATTCGCCGGCCTGCCGGCGCTACCCCGACGCAGTCATGCGATCGTTCCATCGGAGATCGGACACAAGACTGATATCGGCTCTCGATACTGACTGGATCCTTTTACAACCGGGTCGACTCGATCCTGTCAGTGCACGACGATCACAACTGCGACACACATGCACGAGCCCGGGGCGTGTCTTCGGTCGTCGGCGTCACGCTCATGGTGGCCATCGTCGTGCTGATCGCCACCTTGATCGCGTCGTTCGCGCTGGGGTTCGATGAGAAGCTGCAGGAGCCAGAACCCGTGGGGCACTTCGAGAAGGAGTACGTCGGATCCGGCGAGGGCAACACGAACGACAGGCCGTACGTGAATATCGTGAACGATTTCGGCGATACGATCGACGCCGCGGACGTCCTCGTCAAGGACGGGTCCGGCAACACGATCACCTGGGCGGACGTCTGGACCGGGGGCCCCGAAGTCCACGCCGGCGATCACGTGCACATCGACGGCTTCGGGAGCGACTCCGTCCTCGACCCGATCTGCGAGGAGGGCCAGGCCTACACGGTCGTCTACCAGCCCGGGGATGGGTCCACGTCTACGCTGGAGGAGTGGACCGTCCCGCGGGATCCGGAGTTGCCGTCCGGCTCGCCTTCCGACACCGACGGCGACGGCATCCCCGACTGGTGTTGAGGTCGGCTGCGAGCCACCGGCACCGCCAACTATCGAGCCGACCGAAGTTTCCGTGGGTTCGTGGTCGAGTGAGGGTTCGAAGGGCCGAATCGATTGGTCTGAAACCCAGGGGTGTAGGGGGCCAGGGGGCCAACCTTCCTCCGAATCTGCTGCTACCGCCTCCTGGGATGTTTCTTCGAGTCTGTCCAATCGGTCGGTTGCCAGGCCCGTGCGGTCACTTTTTTCACCAGCGGGGTCCGAGATCTCCCATGTGTTCCCAGCGACGGGGAGCCTGACCATGGAACGCAGTCTCCCCTACGGTCTTACCGGTCTGGGTCTCGTTGTGGGCCTCGCCGTCATTGTGCTCGGGCCGTTCCCGAAGCCAATCCTAAATTATCTCGTCGGCGGCTCGTTTCTCGCGGTTGCCATCGCCAGCGTCACGGTCCTGATTGTCGAGTTTAGCGACCCGGACGAACGAAGACCGGATTTCTGACGTGGCAGTACACAGGACCCGTTCGCCAGGGGGCCCGAATCCCCACTCCTAGCCACCAGCGATGCCGATGCTGGCAGACACCACCTGGTGAATCCAGCCGCGGGTATGGACCGCTACGGTTCGACGGGACAATTCCAGGCCCGAGCTTTCTCTGGCGAGACTGGAAGCCGAGGCGGTAGTCGGCCAATGCGCGAATATCGGGTTCAGCGACTTTTGTCGGCGATCCTGGCGCCGAACTGTCCAGGTATCTGTCGACCTCCACCGTCACACCGCCGCTGTGTTATGGAAGCGTATTCTCGAAGTAGAGTCTCGCCGCCGAGGCCGCACCGGTTTGGGCGCGCTGCTCGGACCGTTTGACAACGTTCGTGACGAGGGATCGGTCGAGGTCGTCGATGTCGGGATAGTTGACCTCCACGCGGTTGCCCGCGGAGTCTTCGATGTAGAACTGGACTGCTCCCTCGGGCAGTTCGTAGACGACCGGCTCCCCGGTGTCTGGATCGAACTCGGCGGCACGGCCGCGGTCGATCACCGACCGATAGACGCTCTCGAAGTCGTCGACGTGCAATCCGAAATGGTAGTAATCGGCGACTTCGATGTCACGCTCGAACAGGTGGAGGGTCAGGTCGCCACAGCGGAGCCACTCGACGGGGACGGAAAATTTCGGCGACGGGACCCGTTCCATGCCGAAGACGTCCTCGTAGAAGGCGACCGATTCGTCGAGGTCCTCGGCGAGTATGCTGGTGTGGGTGAATCGGCTCGGTACCATGTCTCGACACTCGAGAGGGCCGATGAAAGGTTTTGTCACGTGTTGGGGTGACGAACTCCGCTTGCGACAGTTGGGTTGCCAGCGTTCTCTCCTCGGGTATCGAAGCGGCGAGTGGACCCCGGAAGCGACCATACCGATGCGCCGAGGCGGAGGGGCCCCGGACACTCGCCCGGAAGGAGGAGGAATCGCAGCGCAGCCCGACCGCATCGCCGACCTGGAGGCGACGACCGAACAGTTGCGGGAGCGCCTGGAGAGTATGGCGGAACGGCTCGAACCCGTCGACGCGGGCCAGACGGACCCCGCGAGTGCAGCCGGCTGAGCGCCGCTCCAATCGGTAGGGACGAATCGAAGACTCTCCGCGTTCAGTAGAACTCCCGCACCAGGTCCGTCGCGCCCTCGGGCGCGCCCCCGGGAATCTCGTTCATGACCTCGTCGATGCCGTGGCGCTTGCCGTAGGAGACGCTGTTCTCGTCCTGGTAGATGACGCCCGCGTACTCCTTCTCGCCCTCGAGGATCTTCTCCTTGGCAGCCTCCCGGTCGGTCGGGTCGTAGTCGGTCTCGCCGAGGTCGACCAGCGTGTCCCGGAAGTAATCGTAGGTGTCCACGTCGTTAAACGTCACGCAGGGGGAGTAGACGTTGACTAAGCCGAAGCCGTCGTGCTCGATGGCCCGCTTGACGATCTCGGTGTGGCGCTGGCTGTCCGAGGAGAAGGACTGGCCGATGAACGTCGCCCCTGCGGAGAAGGCCAGTGCGAGGGGGTTGACTGGCGCCATCTTCGTGCCCTCGGGGCTCGTCGACGTCTCGAAGTCCTCGCGCGAGGTCGGCGATGCCTGGCCCTTCGTGAGCCCGTAGATGCGGTTGTCCATGACGATGTAGGACATGTCGACGTTCCGTCGGACCGCGTGGACGAAGTGGCCCGCGCCGATCGAGTAGCCGTCGCCGTCGCCCCCGGCGACCATGACCTCGAGGTCGGGGTTGGCGAGCTTCACGCCGGTGCCGACCGGGAGCGCGCGGCCGTGGACGCCGTGGAGCGCGTAGCTGTGCATGTACGTGCCAATCTTCCCCGAACACCCGATGCCGGCGACGATGAAGGTCTCGTCTGGCGTGGTGCCCGTCTCCGCCAGGGCCTTCATCATCCCGTTCATGGTGCCGAAGTCGCCACAGCCTGGACACCAGGTCGGTTGCTTGTCGGACTTGAAGTCGGTGAATCTGACCTCGGAACTCATGCTTCGACCTCCTCCTCTGGTCCACCACTCGGTTCGGCGATGGCCGCGACCTCCTCGGCTATCTCGTCGGCCTTGAAGCGGACGCCGGTGTACTTGTTGATGCGCTCGACGCGTTCGAGAACATCGTGTTCGACGACGTCGGCGAACTGGCCGTCGGCGTTGCACTCGACGACGATGGTCGTCTCCGCGTCCTCGACCAACGGGGTCAGGTCCGGCCTGGGGAAGAGGTAGGGCACGGAGACGAACCGGACGTCGATGCCCTCCTGGGCCAGAATGTCCATGCCTTCGCAGATCGCCCCCTCGTTGGATCCCCAGGAGAGGATGAGCGTGTTCGCGTCGGGGTCGCCGAACTCCCGGTAGTCCCACTCCTCCTCGGCCTTGGCGGTCTCGACCTTCCGGTTGCGCTTGTCGACCTGCTCGACGCGGATCTCCACGTCCTCGGTCCGCCTGCCGAGTTCGTCGTGTTCGAGCCCGGTCGTCATGTGGGCGCCGCCGATCGTTCCGGGGAACGAACGGGGGCTGACGCCGTCCTCGGTGGCGGCGTGGGGCTGGAAGCGGCCCTGTTCGTCGAGCCACTCCTCGACCTCGTCCTCGTCGACCAGTCGGCCACGCTCGATCTCGACGGCGTCCATGTCGAAGGTGTCCGGGGAGAAGGTTTGCTCCGTGACCGCCAGCGCGAGGTCCGAGACGAGGTAGACGGGAGTCTGGTACTTGTCGGCCAGATTGAAGGCCTCGATCGTCTTCCAGAAGCACTCCGAGACAGTCGTGGGGGCGACGACGAAGCGGGGGATCTCGCCGTGCCCGCCATAGAGGACCATCTCGAGGTCGCCCTGTTCCTGCTTCGTCGGCATCCCCGTCGAGGGCCCCGAGCGCATCACGTCACAGATGACCATCGGCGTTTCGGTCGTTGCGACGAGGCCGAAGGTCTCGCTCATCAGGTCGATCCCTGGCCCTGACGTGGCTGTCATCGACCGGGCGCCCGACCGGGCCGCCCCGAGGGCGAGATTGACGGCGGCGAGTTCGTCCTCGGCCTGGACCACCGTCCCGCCGAACTGCTCGATGCGGCCGGTGAGGTACTCCATGACATCCGTTGCGGGCGTGATCGGATAGCCCGCGTAGAACCGGCAGCCCGCGGCGATGGCGCCCATGCCGATGGCCTGATCGCCGTTGAGGAGGACGTAGTCGGCGTCCGTGCACTCGAGTTCGTAGTCGAAGTCGTAGTCGGTCTCCTCGCTGACGTACTCCTGGCCGAGCCTGGCTGCGGCCTTGTTGTTCTCGACGATGGCCTGTCCCTTGTCCCCGAACCGCTTCTCGAGGGACTCATCGAGGTTCTCGATCGGGAAGTTGGTGACGGTGCAGGCCGCGCCCAGCGCCACGACGTTGGCCATGATCGACCCACCGGCCTCTTCCGCGAGGCGCTTGAGCGGGACCTCGAGGCCCACCATCCCGTCGGGAACCTCGACGTCCTGCATAGTGGTCCGCTCGCTGTCGTAGATGATGACGCTTCCGTCGTGAAGTTCGTCGAGGTTCTCGTCGATGGTCCGCTCCGTCAGGGCGATGAGGACGTCCAGCCGGTCAACGACGCTTTCGACCCGGTCGACGCCTGTCCGCACCTTGTAGGCGGTGTAGCCGCCCCTGATGCGAGAGGCGAAGTCCTTCGAGGTGAAGACGTGCCGGCCGGCCCGGGAGAGCGCCTGTGCGAAGATCTTCCCGGTTGAGTCGATCCCATCGCCGGCCTCCCCGCCGATGGCCCAGTTGAGGTCGTCGGGCATTGCTACCTGGCGATTCCGCTGGGCGGAGCAAAAGCCTTCTGCATGGGGCCAGGCGGCTGTCAAACCGCTTGACACTCGGGGGACGTTCCGGCCCTTCGCCCCTCGCGACGGCCCCTCGCGATGGGCCCCGCAAGCAACTGTCGATTGCGGTCCCCTTCCCCCTCCTGACGACGCTTCAGGACGCTTCCGTGTCGGTGCTGGCAGGGGTCACGAACCTGATCTCGCCGTCCCGGATGGCCACGTGGACGTCGGGTGCGGTCTCGTCGAGCGTCCGGTGCGTACTCGCCCGCAGAGTCCGCAGCGACCCGTTCGCTGTCGGCACCTCGGCGGCTACTGCGACGGTGTACTGGCCCCGCCGCGCTGCCACGTCCGCGAACCGTTCCGTCCCGCCAGCCCGGATCTTCCCGGTCTCCCTCAGGACGGCGACCTCCCGCGTCGGCATCCCACACGGCGGCGTCTCGTTCCGGCACTCCGGAATCTCGAGGTACTCCAGCTCGAGCCGGTAGCCGGCCGTCGCGTTGCCGCGATTCTCCACGACCAGATCCCGCGGGTCGTCGACGTTTTCGCCGGGATCATCCCCGCGGTAAGGGAGGTCCACGGGCTGATCTGTCGCCGGCGGGATGGTCGTTTGCCGGCCGGTCGTTCCGTTCACGACACCCTCGCCCGCCTGCCAGCTGTCGCTCTCCTCGGTGGTGATCGTCACCGAGTCGGGTGCGCGCCCGCCAACCCGGACGAGCACCGTCTCGAGCGTGATGTCGTCGGTGCCCCCGAGGCTGGAGTCGTTGACGGCGATGGAGAGTGCACCGTCCTCGCGCCGGACCGACTCGACGCGATGGTCGGGGACCGACGAGTGGGGGAATACCTGAACGACCACCAGGAAGGAGTCCTCGAACTCGGTCGCCTCGACGAAGGATCGCCCTTCCTCATCGAGTGCGGTCGTGTCGAACCGGGCGTCGGCCTCGGCCCGGTCGGTCACCGTCGTTGCGTAGTACTGCCCGCTCCCTGCATCCAAGTCGTCGGGTGATACCGAGATGCCGCCCTCGATCACCGCCGGTTCCCCCGGGTTCGTGTCGATTGTGTGGGCGTCAAATTCGGGGTGTTGAAGCGGCGGGGTCGTCGAGAATCCTGGCGACGTCGCCGAATCCTGCGCCCCCGGTGCGCCGAGGCACCCTCCGAGGAGCACGAGCGCGACGGTCGCGGCAATCGCGACGGAGAGACCGCGATCCATGGCCGACCGTCGGGCCCGGAGGTACAAGAGCGGTGCCGTAACTCAAACGGGGCTTTGACCTGTGGGACGCCGAACGCGACGTCGACCGTGGGGTGGAGCAACCGGGGTGCTGGCGGGCTAGCTGGGTGCGGGTGGAGCAGCCCGGGAACTGGCGGGGTACCTGGGCGTGGGTGGAGCAGCCAGGGAGCTGGCGGGACGGCTGGGCGTTGGTGAGCAAACGAGGCCCGTATAGACCGGGAAACGCTTAGGCCGAACGCCTGCCAGCGGATTCACATGGAGCGCACCAGCGTCGCCTCGGTCGAGTGGCGGGAGTACGATCACGGGGAGAACGCCTTCCGGCGAAAGGACCTCTCCACGGACGCCAGCGCGGACCGGGAGGGCGACGAGGACATCGGGTGTAGCCTGTACGAACTACCACCGGGCAAACGCTCCTGGCCATACCACTACCACACCGGAAACGCCGAGGCAGCCTACGTGCTCTCGGGATCGGGTATCGTCCGGACGACCGCCGACGGTGGTGACGTGGAGCCCGAACCCGTCGAGGCTGGCGACTACCTGGTCTTCCCGGCCGGGGATGACGGCGGTCACCAGTTCGCCAACGAAAATGACGAACCGCTCCGGTACCTGATGGTCTCGACGATGAACGAGCCGGACGTGACGGTCTATCCCGAACAGGACAAGGTGGGGGTCTTCGCTGGGGCGCCGCCTGGTGGGCGGAGCGGCCGCGACATCAATGGGTTCTGGCGCCGCGAGGATGCTATCGGGTACTGGGACGAGTGAGCGGGCGTCTGCGGCTCTGTTTGGACGTGGATACTCGACGGCTCGAGCGACGACCGTTCCGACGCCTGTTGTCCGGGAGCAGTAGTTGTTGCAACCGTTCTGATCGCAAACCCCTCGAAAGCCCTCGGCCCGCAATCAGCTGTTGGATCCGGCATCACTATCCCAACCACCCAGAAGGCCCTCGGGCCGCTCTCACGGCTCACTCCGTTCGCCGTCGGAGCAAGGTCCAACGGTGAACGAAGCGAGCCACTATCCAGGTGACTGGGGGGCACGGGGTACGGCCGAGCGCACGGAACCAACCCGTCTCGACGGGCGGTAACGCCCGTGGTGACAGTGGTGTGCCGGAATGGGGGCCACGTTCTTTTGCCGACGGGCACGCAATGGAGTGCCATGCCGGGGGACGCAGGTCGGTCGGGTCGGTCGTCACGGCGGCGCGCTCTGCGCATCGGGGGAGCGCTCCTCGTTGGCGGACTCGCGGGCTGTAAGCTCCTGCCCGACGGGTCGGGCGATCCGCCGACGACCACCCTCACCCCTGCTCCCGTCCCCGATGCTGGTGGGGGTGATGCCTCCTCCCCATCCTCCTCGACGGTCACGGGCGCATCCACGACAACGCGGGCCCCACCGGCGGCAGACGTGACCGTGACCACCCTCCTGCGGCCACCGGACGGGGAGGCGGGCGCCAACTTCGGCGCGGCGGTAGCCCTCGAGGGGGACCGAGCGCTCGTCGGCGCGCCGCGCGATCGAGTCGCCGGGCAGGTCACCGGGGCTGCGTACGTGTTTCGCCGGGTGGGGACGACCTGGCGCTACGCCACGACGCTCCGGGCGGACTCGCCGGCAGCCTGGGAAGCCGTCGGTCGCACGGTGGCTCTCGACGACAGATGGAGTCTCGTCGGCGCCCCCGGGGAGACCCACGCCCAGGGCGAGCGGGCGGGCGCGGTCCACGTCTATCGCCACACCGAGTCGGGCTGGAGGCGGGCCGCGAAACTCTATCCGGAGGACGGACAGGGCGAGCGGTTCGGAACCGCACTCGCCATCGACGACGGGGTGGCCATCGTCGGTTCCTCCCCGCTGCACCGCATCGACGCACCGCTTTCGGGATCGGCCTATGTCTTCGAGTGGACCGGCGAGGCCTGGGACCAGACGGCGACACTGACGCCGACCGGGGGTGACGCGCGGGACGTCTTCGGCGACGCGGTGAGTCTCCGTGGCGGCCGGGCGGTGGTCAGCGCCCCGCGGAGCCGCCGGGAGCGCGACGGTGCCCGGCCCGGAGTGGTCTACGTGTACGACCGCGGGCCGGCGGGCTGGTCGCAGACGAGCGTGCTGGCAATCCCGGGCGGAAGCGACGGCGACGCCTTCGGCGAGTCCGTCGCGCTGGCCCCGGACCTGGCGGTCGTCGGCGCCGGGAACTACAGACACCAGGACGGCAAGCGCGATGGGGCGGTTGCTGTCTTCGACCGGACCGGGACCGATTGGTCCCTGGGCGCGCTCCTGCGCTCGCCGGACGGCGAAGCGACCGATCGGTTCGCCCACGCGGTGGCCGTCGACGACGGTCGGGTCGTCGGTGGCGCACCCGGGGATTCGAATCCGAACGGGGAGGCGGCTGGCGCCGCGTACGTCTTCGTGCGGGACGGGTTCGACTGGACTGTCCGGGGGAAGGTCCGACTGAATCGAGGTGAGGCCGACGACCGGTTCGGCCGGACGGTCGCCCTCGAGGGCAGAACGGGGTTGATCGGGGCGGTCGGCGACGCTGACGTTGACGGCACCCGGGTCGGCTCCGCGGCGGTGCTCCGATTGTAGGTCAGTGCGTGACGAACTCGAGGAGGACTCCGCCAGTGTCGGCCGGGTGGAGGAAGGCGACTTCGTGCCCCCAGGCGCCCTCCCGGGGCTCCTCGTCGACGAGCCGGATGTCCAGGTCACGCGCCCGTGCCAGGGTGGCTTCGACGTCCTCGGTCGCGAGCGCCAGGTGGTGGATACCTGGGCCGTTGTCCGCCAGAAACGACGCGATGGCACCTTCCTCCCCCTTCTCCCCCTCCTCTCCTTCCTTCCCTTCCGCCGACTCTTCGATGGGCTCGAGGAGTTCGAAGTAGCAGCCACCGACGTCGAGGAAGACCACCCGCATGCCGTCGAAGGTCTCCGTGTGGGCCACCTTGCAACCACAGAGGTCGCGGTACAGTGCCGCCAGCGCGTCGGCGTCCTCGGTCGCGATACCGGCGTGGTGGAAGTCCATACTGACTCTGGGTCCGGCGGTCTCAAAAAGTCTCCTGCCCCTGCGAGATTCGTCATGCCGGAGAGGAAGCGGCGGGAGGAGGAAGGAAGCGGCGGGAGGAGGAAGGAAGCGGCGGGAGGAGGAAGGAACCAGGGGGGCGAGGAGCAGTGGGGGCCCGATCAGTCGGCGACACGGGGATGGGCCACGGAACCGTGAATCGGGCAGTCCCGCCCGGTCTCAGACCTCGCCCACGTCGGGGATCTGAGCGCTGTCGTCCTGGAAGGTCGGCCCCTCCTCGGCGTCGACGGTCTCCATGGCGGCCTCGAAATGGGCCATCGCCAGGACGATGTCCTCGACCTCCTCGGGAACGGCCTCGGTCTCGCCGGTCTCGGTCGCCCCGTGGACGTATTCCCGGACGGCGATCTGGGCGGCCTCGCGACAGACCGCCTCGACGTCCGCGCCGACGTAGCCCTCCGTCCGCGCGGCCAACTCGGCGAGGTCGACGTCGTCGGCGAGCGGTCGATCACGGGTGTGGATTGCGAAGATCTCCTCGCGGGTCTCCTCGTCGGGTTCTTCGACTGCGACGTGGCGGTCGAGCCGGCCGGCACGGAGGAGGGCGTCGTCGATGAGGTCGGGCCGGTTCGTCGCGGCGATGACGACGACGTCCTCCAGGTCCTCGAGGCCGTCGAGTTCGGTCAGGATCTGGCTGACGACGCGCTCGCCGACGTTGGTGTCGCCGATCCCGGACCCACGCTCGGCGGCGATGGCGTCGATCTCGTCGAAGAAGATCACCGCGGGGGCGTTCTCGCGGGCCTTGCTGAAGATTTCGCGGACGGCTTTCTCGCTCTCGCCGACGAACTTGTCGAACAGTTCGGGCCCCTTCACGGAGATGAAGTTGCTATCGGCCTCGCTGGCGACGGCCTTGGCGAGCAGCGTCTTGCCCGTGCCGGGAGGTCCGTACAGGAGGACGCCCTTCGCGGGGTCGAGGCCGACCTGGTCGTAGGCGTCGCCGTGTTCCAGCGGCCACTGGACGGTCTCCCGGAGTTGCTGCTTGGCCCCGGACAGGCCGCCGACGTCGGCCCAGGTGACGTCCGGCACCTCGACGAAGACCTCGCGCATGGCGGAGGGCTCGATTCCCCGCAGGGCTTCTTTCACGTCCGCGACAGTAACCTCGAGCTCCTCGAGGACCGCGGCGTCGATGTGATCCTCCTCCAGGTCGAGCTCGGGCCGGACCCGCCGGAGTGCGCCCATGGCACTCTCCTTGGCGAGGTTCTCGAGGTCGGCGCCCACGAAGCCGTGGGTGTTCTCGGCCAGTTCGTCGAGGTCGACGTCCTCGGCCAGCGGCATTCCGCGGGTGTGGATCGCGAGGATCTCCTCGCGGCCCGCCCTGTCGGGCACGCCGATCTCGATCTCACGGTCGAACCGACCTGGGCGACGGAGGGCGGGGTCGACGGCGTCGACGCGGTTGGTGGTGCCGATGACAGTGACCTGCCCACGTTCCTCGAGGCCGTCCATGATCGAGAGCAACTGGGCGACGACGCGACGTTCGACGTCGCCGCCGACCTCCTCCCGCTTAGGCGCGATCGAGTCGAGTTCGTCGATGAAGACCACGGCGGGCGCGTTCTCCTCGGCCTCCTCGAAGACCTCCCGGAGGCGCTCCTCGCTCTCGCCGTAGTACTTCGACATGATCTCCGGCCCGCTGATGGTCTGGAAGTGGGCGTCGATTTCGCTCGCGACCGCCTTCGCGATGAGCGTCTTGCCGGTGCCGGGCGGCCCGTGGAGGAGGACGCCGGTCGGCGGGTCGATTCCCAGCGTCTCGAAGAGCTCGGGGTGGCGCATCGGGAGTTCGACCATCTCGCGGACCTGCCGGAGCTCGTCGTGGAGTCCACCGACATCCTCGTAGGTCACGCCTGCAGCCGGGAGTGCCTCGGCGTCGCCGGCCAGCGTGCCGGCTCCCCTGCCGGCCCCTGGGCCACCCTCCGTCGCGTCTACATCCACGGTCGAGGCACTCTCGTCGACGATCTCCACGTCGGTGTCGCCGGTGACCACGACGGTCCCGGACGGGGTCGTGTCGACGACCCGGAGCGGGAGGCGCCGACCGCTACCGCCGCCGAGCCCACCGAGGCTCCCGAGACCGCCGAGGCCGAAGGGGACGGCGACCGCCTCGCCGGCGGTGACGGCCTGGTCGACGAGCTTCTCACGGACGTGGGCCGCCACGTCACCACGAACGCGGACCTCGCCGGGGAGCGCCAGTGCGACCTGTTCGGCTTCCGAGACGGTTGCCGGTTCCACGGTGACGGGCTCATCGACGCGGACGTCCGCCGACGTTCGCAGCTGACCGTCGATGCGGATAACCTCGCGGCCGGCGTCGTCCCTGTCGCTGGGCCAGGCCTTCGCGACGGCCGCACTCCCGTCGCGGCCCTCGAGCCGGACGAACTCGCCGCTCCCGAACTCGCTGGTGTGGAGCGCCTCGCGGTCGATGACGGCCATACCACTCCCGGGTTCGCGGTTCTTGAGCGGTTTGACTGTCAGTTGCATGGGTCTCGAAAACGGTGAACGAACGGCGCGGGTACGACCCGGTGCGACGACTGGCGATCAGCCGTGAACCTCGATTTCCTTGCCTTCCACGGTCGCGCCAGAGAGGACCGGGAGCCGGATCTCGAGAATGCCGTTCGTGTACTCGGCCTCGATCGCCTCGTCGTCGATTCGCTTCGGGAAGCGGAACCGACGGTGGTAGGTCCGGCGCTCGTTCTTGGTCTCCTCGGTCCGCTCGGCCGCGATGTGGAGCAGGCCGTCGTCCCAGGCGACATCGATGTCTTCGGGGTCGAAGCCCGGCATCTCGACGCTCAGGACGAATTCGTCGTCCTCCTCATAGAGTTCGTAGTCGTCGCTGCCGGTACCGAAGAGTCTGCTTGGGAAGTCCATGCTCTGCGTCCAGGATGTGGTCGGACTCAGTGGAACCATTTCAGGTCACCCGAATCCAATTACTAATTGGCCGCGGTTCGTAAAAAATCTTTCGAAAAAGTTCGGATTCCGGGACTCGCGCGCCTGGAACTTCCGCTTCGAAATATCGCAGCTCCACCGACGGGGCACGTCGTGCCTCGTGCAAGCCCCGTGGACCGAGCAGAGGGGGAGTATCCCGCAACCAGAACGCGGAGAGCGGTCACGACACGGGAAGCGGGACGCGGAGAGTGGCCTCTCGGAACTGGAGGGGGGGTTCGATCGGCCCGAACCGGAGCGGACGGCCAGAGCAGCGGAGACTCAGAGGGCGCTCCCTGGCTGGTATTCGCCGAAGACCTCCCGCATCGCGTCGCAAATCTCGCCGGTCGTGGCGTAGGCTTTCACGGCGTCGACGATGGGGGGCATGAGGTTCTCGTCCCCGCGGGCGGCCTCACGGAGGGCGGCCAGGCTCGCGTCGACGGCCTCGTCGTCCCGGTTCTTCCGCACGGTCTCGAGGCGGGACAGCTGCTTGGTCCGGCCTGCCGGCGAGACGTCCTCGACGTCGACGTCCTCCTCGTCGACCTGGAAGTCGTTTACGCCGACGACGATCCGCTCGCCGGCTTCGATCTCTTGCTGGCGCTCGTATGCAGTGTCCTGGATCTGGCGCTGGACCCACTGGTCCTCGATGGCCGACCGCATGCCGCCGTGCTCGTCGATCCGGTCGAGGAGGTCGCGGGCCTCCGCCTCGAGGTCGTCGGTCAGCGCCTCGACGTAGTAGCTGCCGGCGAGGGGATCAATCGTGTCGGCGACGCCGGACTCGTGGGCGAGGATCTGCTGGGTCCGGAGGGCGGTCCGGACGCTCTGCTCGGTCGGCAGCGAGAGTGCCTCGTCCTTGCCGTTGGTGTGAAGGCTCTGGGTTCCGCCCAGGACTGCCGCCAACGCCTGGTAGGCCACCCGGACGACGTTGTTCTCGATCTGCTGGGCGGTGAGCGTCGACCCGGCCGTCTGGGTGTGGAACTTCAACTGCTTGGACGCGGGGTCCTGGACGTCGAACCGGTCCTCGAGGAGCCGGGCCCACATCCGGCGGGCCGCGCGGAACTTCGCCACCTCCTCGAAGAGGTTGTTGTGGGCGTTGAAGAAAAAGGACAGCTGGGGGGCGAACTCGTCGACGTCCTGCCCGGCGTCGATGGCCGTTTCGACGTACTCGATCCCGTCGGCCAGCGTGAAGGCGAGTTCCTGGGCGGCCGTCGATCCGGCCTCCCTGATGTGGTACCCCGAGATGGAGATGGTGTTGAACTTCGGCGTCTCCTCGGCGCAGTACTCGAAGATGTCGGTGATTATTCGCATCGACGGTTCCGGCGGGTAGATGTAGGTGTTCCGGGCGACGTATTCCTTGAGGACGTCGTTCTGGATCGTGCCCCGGAGCTCGGCCCGATCGACCCCCTGCTGGTCGCCGACGGCGATGTACATCGCGAGCAGGACGCTCGCTGGGGCATTGATGGTCATCGAGGTGGACACCTCGTCGAGTGGGATCCCGTCGAAGACGGTCTCCATGTCCGCGAGCGAGTCGATGGCGACCCCGGCTTTTCCCACCTCGCCCGCGGCCATCGGGTCGTCGGAGTCGTGGCCCATCTGGGTCGGGAGGTCGAAGGCCATCGACAGGCCGGTCTGGCCCTCCTCGAGGAGGTACTGGAAGCGCTCGTTGGTCTCCTCGGCGGTCCCCATGCCGGCGTACTGGCGCATCGTCCAGAGCCGCCCGCGATAGGATGTCGGGTAGACCCCCCTGGTATAGGGATCCTCGCCGGGGAAGCTGAGGTCATCCCTGTAGTCAAGGTCCGCGACGTCCTCGGGGGTGTAGAGCCGGGCTACCTCCTGTCCGTCGGTGTCCGTCTCGAAGGTCTCCTGGCGCTCTCCGTAGCGCTCGAGGACGGGCTCGAGCGTGTCCGCCTCCCACGACTCCCTGGCAGTGCGGATCGTCTCGAGATCCTCCTGGTCGAACATACCCTGGCTGGGGGCGGCCGACTCTAAATCCTTGCGGGTCTCCGGGCCGGAAATCGAAGGCAAGCGGCGCTCTCCTCTCTGTTCATCCGATACTCGCCCGGATCGACGGCAGGGACCTGGCGGTGGTCGACGGTTGTGACACAACGGGGTCGACGGCAGGGACCTGGCGGTGGTCGACGGTTGTGACACGCCGGTCGTCGATGGAGCCGGAGTCCTGAATCGCCAGCGGTCCTATCGTCGTCGCCGAACCCGCCCAGGACGTGACACGCTACGCAGATGCGCCCTCGGCCAGAACGAACGAGCCCAGGACGTCGAGGATGCGGATCGGTTCGAGCCGCCCTGCCCCAGGGCCAGAGCGGAGCCGGTCGACGCGTCGCTACCGCCCGGTATCGTACTTGTAGGTCGCCTCCTCGGGATCGATCCCGAAGTCCTCGGGGCCCTCCTCGGGTTCGGAGTCCTCTTCCTCTGGCCGTGCTCCCTTGAACGCCTCGCGAAACCGCCCCGGCATGTGGAATCGCTCGGGGTCGAGTCGCATCGGGACTGCGTCGGGAGCCGTGGATTCCTGTTTGGCGTCCAGGCGGGTCCGGAGGACGTCGGGCAACTGTGCCGGCTCGAGGCGATCGAACCCGAACTGGGCCAGGTACTCCGGGTCGCCCGTCAGCGCGTAGACCACCTCGAAGTCCTTGTCGCCGGCCTCCTGGACCAACCGCTCGATGACGTGAGCGCCGACGCCGTTGTCCCGCCAGTCCTCGAGAACGCCGATGCTGGTCAGCTCGCAGACCTCCCCCTCCTCGGTCTTGTGGACGCGAATCCGCCCGAAGCCTGCCTTCTCGTTTTCGTCTTCGTCAACCGCGATGACGTAATCCCGGGACCGGAAGGCCGTCTCATCAAGTTCGAGCCGCTCGATGTGTTCGAGGAGCCAGGCCTCGTCGCGATTGCGGGCATCCCGGACGTACATACGGGGAGCTTTGCTGGCGGCCCGGAAAGGTTTGCCGGCCCGCGTCCCGGACCAGCACCGATCGAACGACCAGCGGATCGGTGGGCTCGAGTTCTGCGCGCTGGAGGACCTCTGTCTTGGAGGGCCCTTCCGGCTGGACTGCTATGCGATCCGCAGCACCACCATGGCCGCGATGAGGCCGGCCACGACGGCGACGGGTACGAGCACGATCACTGCCGTCGCCGCCGACAGGACGCGAGGCCTACCAGGGCGGGCGCGACCGGGGGTAGACCCTGCTACCGCTGCCAGGCCAGCAACGCAGCCGCAGCCAGAGAGCCGGCCAGCCAGGCGAGCAGGCCGAGGCCGGCAGGCAGGGCCCCCGGACCCGACGGGACATCGACGGCTCCGACGGGCGCGACGGCGAGGCCAAAGACAAGGGACCGGAAGGCGCTGTTCGGGCTGAGCGCCGACAGGAGTGTCGTCGCCTCGGGCGACAGCAGACCACCGGTCAGGCCCGCGACGAGGGCAGCGTCGACACCCACAACGAGGACGACCACGAGCAGCGTGGCAAGGACCAGGCCGCTCCGCACCGATCGTGCAGTGGCCGAGACGAGCACCGCGAGAGCGAGTGCGACTACCGCGAACGCGGCCACGAGGACGACCAGCCGGAGGAAGACCACCGGGGTGTCCGCAGTGGCGTGGGCGGCGACCGTCCGTGGGTCGCCCCCACCGGTCAGGGGAACCATGGCACCCGCGAACCCGAGGGCGGTCACGAGAACCCCCACCACGGCCACCGCACGGCCGAGGAAGACGCCAACGACGAACTCGGCGGCGGAGACCGGGTAGGACCGGATGGTCTCGAGTTCCCCCCGCTCGCGGTCCCCGAGGATAGCCCGGTAGCCGAACGCGAAGGCCACGACCGGGACCATCGCTTCCAGTGGCGTGGTGAGGTCGAGCACGAGCGGGAGGTAGCCGCTGGGTCCGCCCAGCCAGGTCAGGCCACCGACGAGGGCGACTGTCCCGGCGGCGAGCACCCAGTAGGCAGGGGTCCGGAGGACAGTCAAGAACTCCCGCTCGACCACCTCGCGGACTGCTATGAGCCTCACTCGGCATCACCTCTCGTCCGCCCCGCGTAAACCGCCGGGGCCTCGCTTTCGGTCAGGGCCGCGAAGGCGTCGGCGAGGGCGTCGGTCCCGGTCTCCGCCAGGAGGTCAGTCGGCGGGCCGGCGGCGACGACGTCTCCGCGGTCGAGAACGAGCACGTCGTCGGCGATTCGCTCGACGGCAGCGAGGTCGTGGGTCGCGAGGAGAACACTGTCGCCGGCCGCCGCGATCTCGTCGATGGCGCCGGTTACCTGGCGGCTCATCGTCGGGTCCAGGCCACTGGCCGGCTCGTCGAGGACCAGGAGCGGCGGCTCGCCCACAACCGTCTGGGCGATGCCCAGCAATCTGATCATGCCCCCGGACAGAGCCGCGACCCGCCGGTCCGCGACGGGACCCAGCCCGACCTGCTCCAATCGGGCCTCGACGTCGGTGTCGCCCGGGACGAGGGTTCCGTAGAACGATAGCGTCTCGCTGACCGTGAACGTCGGTCGGAAGGCCGGCTGCTGGGGGAGGTATCCGACCCGCCGCCGGTCTGCGGGCACGTCGTCCGCGAGGGCGACCTCGCCCGCTGTCGGCACGAGGAGGCCCGCGACGATCCGGAGCAGCGTCGTCTTGCCCGACCCGTTCGGTCCCACCAGGCAGGCGACGTCGCCCGCGTCGATGGTCGCCGAGAGGTCCCGGAGTACCTCGACGTCGCCGAACCGGTGCTCGAGGGCCCTGATCTCGACGGCGGTACCCTCTGTCACGAGCGGTCGCCTCCGGGTCTGTCTCTCACGGCCGATCGCACTCCGCTGGGTCCCTCACGCCCGATCGCTCCGGATTCGTGCCTCACGGCCGATCGCCTCCCGCTGGGTCCCTCACGCCCGATCGCTCCG
>JAZKTI010000254.1:0-3567 GCA_036625635.1 Haloarculaceae archaeon | reverse complement strand
TCGCATCCCCTGGGGGTCGTCACTCTCGACCACACCGGCTGATCCTCGCATAGTAAACCTCCGCCGGTCGACCGCTCCGACCGCCGGTAGCAAAAAGCATATCTCCTGGCATCCACGAGTGTCAACACATCCCAGCCTACAATGAACGAAGTCCAACTCGAGGTTGCAAAGGCCTACCCCAACGATTCCGGTCGCGGGATCGCGCGGCTGGACCCTGACACCCTCCTGCACCTGAAGCTATCGCCCGGGGACATCATCGAGATCGAAGGCGCGGAGGTGACCGCGGCGAAGGTCTGGCGGGCGGACCGCCAGGACTGGAACACGGACACGGTACGCATCGACGGCTTCACCCGCCAGAACGCCGACGTCGGCATCGGCGAACGCGTCGAGATCCGCAAGGCCGAGGCGGAGAAGGCCGAGTCGCTGGTCCTGGCGCCGCCGGAGGAGGCGAGCGTTCAGTTCGGGTCCGACGCCGCCGGCATGGTCAAGCGCCAGATCCTCAAACGTCCCGTCGTCGAGCGCGACATCGTCCCCGTGATGTCCTCGACGAACCACCCGTTCATGCGGTCGCCCGGCCAGGCGATCCCCCTGATCGCCGTCGAGTCCGAACCGGAGGGCGTCGTCCTCGTCACCGAGGACACCGACGTCGAACTCCGAGAGGAACCCATCTCCGGGTTCGAGAAGACCGGCGGCGGCATTACCTACGAGGACATCGGCGGGCTCCAGAACGAGATCCAGCGCGTCCGGGAGATGGTCGAACTCCCGATGAAGCACCCCCAGATCTTCAAGAAACTGGGGATCGAACCGCCACAGGGCGTCCTGCTGCATGGCCCCCCAGGGACCGGCAAGACCCTCCTGGCGAAGGCGGTGGCCAACGAGACCTCCGCGAGTTTCTTCTCCATCGCGGGCCCGGAGATCATCTCGAAGTACTACGGCGAGAGCGAACAGCAACTCAGGGAGATCTTCGAGGACGCGAGTGAAGAGGCGCCATCGATCATCTTCATCGACGAACTCGACTCGATCGCCCCCAAGCGCGAGGACGTGACCGGCGAGGTCGAACGCCGCGTCGTCGCCCAGTTGCTCACCATGATGGACGGCCTCGAGTCCCGGGGCCAGGTCATCGTGATCGCGGCGACGAACCGCGTGGACAGCGTCGACCCGGCCCTCCGGCGGCCCGGTCGGTTCGACCGCGAGATCGAGATCGGCGTGCCGGACGAGACCGGGCGGGGGGAGATCCTCCAGATCCACACTCGCGGGATGCCACTCTCCGACGACGTCGACCTCTCCCGACTCGCCGACGAGACCCACGGCTTCGTCGGCGCGGACATCGAGAGCCTGACGAAGGAGGCGGCGATGAAGGCCCTCCGTCGGTACCTCCCCGAGATCGACCTCGACGAGGAGGACATCCCGCCGAGTCTGATCGACCGGATGATCATCAAGCGCGACGACTTCCGCGGAGCCCTCAACGAGGTGAGTCCGAGCGCGATGCGGGAGGTCCTCGTCGAGTTGCCGAAGGTCTCCTGGGACCACGTCGGCGGCCTCGAGGACGCGAAGGAGGAGGTTCGGGAGAGCGTCGAGTGGCCGATGAACTCCCCCGAGCGGTTCGAGCGCATGGGGATCAACCCGCCCTCGGGCGTGCTCCTGTACGGGCCACCCGGGACCGGCAAGACGCTCATGGCCAAGGCCGTCGCCAACGAGACCGACGCCAATTTCATCTCGGTCCGGGGCCCGCAACTGCTCTCGAAGTGGGTCGGCGAGAGCGAGAAGGCGATCCGTCAGACCTTCCGGAAGGCCCGGCAGGTCGCGCCGACGATCGTCTTCTTCGACGAACTCGACTCGCTCGCGCCAGGCCGCGGCGGCGAGGTCGGGTCGAACGTCTCCGAGCGGGTCGTCAACCAGCTCCTGACCGAACTGGACGGCCTCGAGGAGATGGGCGACGTAATGGTCATCGGGGCCACGAATCGGCCGGACATGATCGATCCCGCCCTCATCCGCTCGGGCCGGTTCGACAGACTGGTCATGATCGGTGAGCCGGACACCGAGGGTCGCGAGCAGATCCTCAAGATCCACACGGAGTCCTCGCCGCTGGCGCCAGACGTCAGCCTGCGCGAACTCGCCGAGATCACCGACGGCTTCGTCGGCTCCGACCTCGAGTCCATCGCCCGCGAGGCGGCCATCGAGGCACTCCGCGAAGACGAAACCGCAGACGAGGTCGAGATGCGCCACTTCCGGCAGGCGATGGAGAACGTTCGCCCGACGGTGACCGACGAGATCCGGGACTACTACGAGCAGATGGAGGAGGACTTCAAAGGTGGCCGCGCCGAGCCACGCCAGCGGGGCGGCGGCCGGATCGGCTTTCAGTAGCGCGCCGCGCTTCTCGTTCATTCTCCAGTCACGTCGGTGTGCGTCCTGATCTGACGACCGTCTCTCCCGGTCTACCGAACGTCTCTCCCGGTCTGGCCAACGTCTATCACGGCTCCTCGGGGGCCCGGATCAGCAGAACCGATCCCAGTTGCCCGCCTCTCGGGGTTCCTACACTGTCCCGTTGTATCGGACCGAGGCCGGGAAGCCCGCCGGGGTCCTCGGGTGACCCTGGTGATCGCCATCGAGCATGCGGTCGAAGGCGTCCTGATGGTCGCTGCGCAGGTTCTCGTATGCCAGGATTTCGCCGTCGGTGGCGTTGGTCGCGTCGATCGGCACGGCCGCGATCAGATATCCCCCGTCATTGTGCAGGTCTGGGGCGTCGACGGTATCTTCGAGGTGACAGACTGGATCGTGGGAGGCTCCGTACTCGTCTCGGTCGAGGATGCCGGTGATCCGAGACAGCCCGCAAGGACCAGAGTGAGGGTCTTCCCGACTACAAGTCCGGTCGAGCGCATGGTCGGTGAGAGTGGCGAAGTCGGTAAGTGTCATGCAGATGATTAACTGGCATCTTCACCGAGCCGGGGGCAGGCAACGGTTCGCCGGATTTCCAGTGTGAGCTCTCGGCCCAGACGTGCATCCCCGGTCGCCTCGAACCACGTGCGGTGATCCGCCGTAATCGGCAGGGAGAGGGATGATGGACATAGAGTGGTCATACGGGATTCGACCAGCCACTGTCACGGCCGATACTGCATGCAGAGCCCGAGCCTGCATTCGGTCGACAAACTCAGTTATTTCTGCTATGAATGGGGCCGTATCACTCAATCCAGAGGCACCGTCATCCTCGTGTGCCATCGCTGTAGCGTGGCCCTCGTGCTTTGTCCAATATTCACTGTAGGGTTGTGGACACCTTCTCATCCGGGGAGACCTGGACGCTCTCGGTCCAGTGTATGTGATCGCTGCGATTGCTTTTGCCGCAATCGCAGACTGCATACAAGCCCTCGGCCCGCTCGTTTGAGCTGGAAGAGGTGCCGCAACCGCAGACGGCGAAAAAGCCCTCGGCCCGCTCGTTGGAGTTGTAACAGGTGCCGCACCCGGGGCCAGAAAGCCCTCGGCCCGCTCGTTGGAGTTGTAACAGGTGCCGCACCCGGGGCCAGAAAGCCCTCGGCCCGCTCGTGCGCTCTGAGCGGGATATCTTCACTCGCT
>JAZKTI010000253.1:0-3587 GCA_036625635.1 Haloarculaceae archaeon | reverse complement strand
CGGGCGGCCCGCGGCGGTTGAATGGCGGTCCTCGCCGGGTCGTTACGCCAGCTTCGACCGGATCTTCTCGGCCGTGATCGGCATCTCGGTGATACGCACGCCGACGGCGTCCCGGACAGCGTTCGAGAGCGCCGGCGGGACGGTGTTCGTCGGCACCTCGGCGATGGACTTCGCGCCGAACGGACCCGTCGGTTCGTGGGTCTCGACGAGGATGGCCTCGATCGGCGGGGACTCCTCGGCCGTCGGGAAGTCGTAGTCGTCGTAGTCGGCGACCTCGACGTGACCGTCCTCGTCGAACGTGACGCCCTCGTTGGTGGCCATCTCGTAGCCCATGTGGTTCGCGCCCTCGACCTGGCCCTCCGCCATGCCGGGGTTGATCGCCACGCCGCAGTCGACCGCGACGACGAGGTTGTTGACCTCGAACTCGCCGGTCTCCTCGTCGACGGTGACGTCGGCGAACTGCGCGGCGAAGGGCGGCGGGCTCTCGTCGGTCGAGTGGCTGCCCTTGCCCATGATGTGCTCGCGGGTCTCGTCGCCGTAGACCGATTCGTAGCCGATTTCCTCGAGGGTGACCGACTCGCCGGTGACCTCGCTGACGACTGCGCCGTCTTCGGTGTCGAGGTCCTCGACGGGCTCGTCGAGCAGTCGCGAACCCCACTCGAGGACCCGCTCTTTGGCGTCTCGGGCGGCGTCCATGACGGCCCGACCACTGATGTAGGTCGTCGAGGAGGCGTAGGCGCCGTAGTCGAAGGGCGTGTTGTCCGTGTCGGAGGTGTGGGGCACGACGTCCTCGGGCGGGCACCCCAGCACCTCTGCGGCGATCTGGACGAAGGCGGTGTCTGCGCCGGTGCCGATGTCGACGCCGCCGACCTGGAGGTGGAAGGTGCCGTCCTCGTTCATCATGATCTGGGCGGCCCCGAGTTCGTCGCCGGCCACGCCGGTGCCCTGGGCCGAGAGGGCCATGCCGATTCCCCGATGGAGGTGGGTTTCCTCGGGCTGGTCGACGTCGCCGTCGTCCCAGCCGATTGCCGCCTTCCCGCGGGCGACGCACTCGTCGAGCCCGCAGGAGCGGATCCGTCGGGCGGCGCCCTCGCCGCCCATCATCCCGGCGATCTCGTCCACGTCACCGACCTCCATGTAGTGGCGCTGGCGCAACTCGACGGGGTCGAGGTCGAGGTCGCGGGCGACCTCGTCGAGGTGGCCCTCGAGACCGAGGGTGCCCTGGGGCGCGCCGTAGCCCCGCATCGCGCCGGTCTGGGGGAGGTTCGTATGGACGATGTCGGCGGCGAAGCGGGCGTTCTCGACCTTCGAGTACAGCGGCATCGGTTTGCTGCCGACGTTGCCGGCGACGGTCATCCCGTGGCTCCCGTAGGCGCCCGTGTTCGAGAGGGCGTAGACGTCGATGGCCTCGATGTCGCCGCCCTCGGTGACCGCGGAGCGGACCTCGACGTGCATCGGGTGCCGGGTGCGCATCGCGCCGAACTCCTCGGCGCGGCTGGCCTCGTACATGACCGGGCGACCGGCCTCGAACGAGAGAGCGACCGCGAGGGGTTCGACCACCATGGCCTGCTTGCCGCCGAAGCCGCCGCCAACGCGTGGCTTCTTGACGCGGACGTCGCGGATCTGGAGGTCGAACAGGTCCGCGAGCTGGCGCCGCGTGTGGTTGGGCACCTGCGTGCTCGAGACGACGACCGTCCGGTCGTCCTCATCGGTGTAGGCGAGCGACGTGTGGGGCTCGACCTGCGCGTGGGACTGGCGGATCGTCTCCCAGGTCGTCTCGTGGACGTGGACGTCATCGCGCTCGCAGACGGCGTCGAGGTCGCCGATCTCGCCGCCGATGTGGGACATCCGGTTGCGCTCGTAGTCGTGGCCGACGATCCTGTTCTCGACTTCCTCGGGGTCGTGGATCGTGGGCGCGTCCTCGCTAAAGGCCTCGTGGGGGTCGAGGACGAAGTCGTCCTCCTCGTACTCGACCTCGATGGCCTCCACGGCCCGGTCGGCGATCTCCTCGGTCTCGGCGGCGACGGCGGCGATCGGGTCGCCGACGTACCGCACCCGCTCGTTGAGGACGTTCATGTCCCACGGGCTCGGCTCGGGGTAGGACTGGCCCGCGCTGGTGTACTTCGCGTCGGGCGTCCCCTCGGACCAGGGCGTCAGGACGGCGTGGACGCCGTCCATGGCCGCCGCCGCCGCGGTGTCGACATCGGTGACGGTCCCGTTGGGAATCTCGCTCCGGACCACCTTCGCGTGGGCGAGGTCCGGGAACCGCTCGGCGTAGTCGGCGGTGTAGGCTGCCTCGCCCGTGACGAGTTTCCGGTCGTCGGTCTTCTCCGCGGGCCGGGAGACCGTCGAGCGCTCCTCGGGCGCGAGCCGGTTGCCCTCGGGCTCGTCCCACTCGAGGGGGTGCTCCGCGGGTTCAGCGGCGCCCTCCGCTGCAGCCCCGTCGGCTCCCTCCTCTACGGACGGGGATTCCTGTGCAGCCCCGCCGTCCCTCCTGACCGAATCGTCGCCCGTCTCGTCGTCAGTCACTGGCCTCACCTCCACGCGCGTCGCCCGCGCCACGGTCGCCCACGCCCTGGTAGGCGGGAGCCGCCGGCGGTTCGCCCCGCATTCGACCGGCCGCGTCGAGGATGGCCGCGATCGGCTTCTCGTAGCCCGTACACCGGCAGACGTTGTCCGAGAGCGCTGCCCGGACCTCCGCCTCGCTCGGGTCGGGATTCTCCGCGAGGAGGGCCTTCGCCTGCATGATCATCCCGGGGATGCAGAAGCCACACTGGACGGCGAAGTGGTCGACGAAGGCCTGCTGGATGGGGTGGAGGTCCTCCTGGGTTCCCAGGGCCGCGACGGTTTCGATCTCGGCCCCGGCGACGGCCTCTGTGGTCGTGCCGCAGGCCATGACAACCTCGTCGTCGACGAGCACCTTCGACGCCCCGCAGGTCCCGCCGTCGCAGCCACACTTGACGTCGGTGTAGCCGGCGTCTCTGAGTGCGCTCGCGAAGTCTCGGTCGGGAGCGAGGGTCTCGGCGGTCCCGTTGACCGTCACCTCGACGGTCATGGGTGGCCTCCTGATCTGGTGGTCGGGGGCGCGTCCGTCGTCTGCTGGAGAAGCGTACCACTCGGTCGCATATCCCGGATTGGACGGCGCGCGTGTTAGACCTTTGGGGCCCAGTCACAGGGTGGCTGTGCTAGCTCGAATTCGGACGAATCCCTCACCTCGCCCACTGGAGTTGCACGATCAGCGCCCGCAGTTGCCCAGAAAGCTCTCACCTCGCTCGAGTCGACGGGATCGCTACCGCACACAGCCAGAAAGCCCTCACCTCGCTCGCGGTCGCTGAGCAGGATATCCTCAGTCGCTTCGCTCCTTCGGATAGAGCCTGCTCAGCGACTAGACAAGCGCGAGCGAGGTTCGCCCTTTCAGTCCGCCAGGGGTGGGAAACACCAATTGCTGGGTAGCTTCCGAACGGCACAGCGCCCTATCCGGTTGTCCACTTGGCACGCGCGAGGGGCGAGGAGCGCAGACCCGAGCGCAAGCGAGGGTCGAGCACCGCAGTCGGCTGGGGAGGCTCGAGGTGCGGTGGCGGGCCTGG
>JAZKTI010000012.1:0-20406 GCA_036625635.1 Haloarculaceae archaeon | reverse complement strand
GGCCCCGAAGAGGCAGTCGAGGGAGGCCCCGAAGAGGCAGTCGAGGGAGGCCCCGAAGAGGCAGTCGAGGGAGGCCCCGGAGCGTCGGGCCAGAGTGGCCAACGAGAGTCGGTCGAGGGTGGCCCGACAGCGGTCGATCAGGCGGACAGCGAGACTGGCGAGGAGACTCCTGGCGGTGAGGGTGCGGCCGGCTCGGGCTCCGAGGACGGGCCGGCCACAGCGAACGCCGATGTGTCCCAGGAGGCCGAGGACCTCGGAGGGCAGAACGGAGAGGAAGACGGAGAGGAAGACGGGGGGGAAGACGGAGAGGAAGACGGAGGGGAAGACGGAGGGGATGCGGGCGGCGATGTGCCCGAGGACGCGGACCTCGAGGACGTCGCCGTCGAGGTGATGTCGAAGCTCGACGAGGGCTCGGGCGCGTCCCGGCGTGCCGTCGTCGAGACCACGATGGAACGGACCGGTGCCGACGAGGCGGCCGTCGAGGACGCGATCCAGTCGGCGCTGATGGACGGCCGGTGTTACGAGCCAGCCGACGACTCCCTCCAGGCCATCTGATGGCCCTCGAGCCGGTCCCCGAGGAAGCCGCCGCCGTGGCCGATATCGGTGACGAGCGTGCCCTCGTCGTCGCCGACTATCACGCCGGTATCGAACTCGGCCTCAGGCGGGAGGGCGTCGAACTCGATAGCCGCGCCGGTGACCGACGAACCAGGCTGCTGTCGCTCCTCGAGACGACAAACGCGGACCGGCTCGTGGTCCTCGGCGACCTGGGCCACGACATCGGCGACCCCTGGCGCGAAGAACGCGAGGAGATCGCCGACCTCCTCGCCGCGGTCACCGACCGCGTCCCCGTGACGCTCGTAAAGGGGAACCACGACGGCGACCTCGACACCCTGATCGCGGACATGGGTCTGGCCGTTGACGTCACGCCGACCGACGGGACGAGACTCGGGGACGTGGGCTTCGTGCACGGTCACACCTGGCCGAGTCCAGCGGTCCTCGCCGCCGACGTCGTCTGTGCCGGCCACGAGCACCCCGTCGTCCGGCTTGAGGACGAGGTCGGCGGCTACCGCCTCGAGCGGGCGTGGCTCCGTGGTGAGCTGAATTTGGCACCGTTCATGGACTCCCACAGTGACGAGGTCACGGGCGCGGGGGGCGAACTCGTCGTCTTCCCGGCGTTCAACGCCCTCTCGGGTGGCACCTGGGTCAACGTGGCGGGCCAGGAGTTCCTGGCCCCCTTCCTCCCCGAGGGCCTTGCCGACGGCGAGGCCTGGCTCCTCGACGGCACGCGGCTGGGTCCGTTCGAAGCGATCTGAGCAGCCGGCCTGGCGCGCGACCGGTCCACTTGGGGCCGACGCCGGCGCCCTCGCTCGCTCCAGTCTGTCGGGAAGTGGGCCCGGTGCTTCCGTGTGGCGCTCGGAGGACCGACAGCGCGCCGTGCTCCATCGCGGCCGGCGGTCGTCCAGATCGACATGACCGTCGCCCGCCTCACCATCGCCCTGGTCGCCGTCCTCGTCACGGTCGCGTTCGTCCTTCTGATCGCGGCCTCCCTCCTGCCGGGGTCGTCGACGACCGAGGCCACCTGCGTCTACTCGGTGACGCTCGGGACGGACGCGACACTCGCGAACGTCACCCTCCTCGTCCCCCTGCCGGCAGCCGCCGACGGGTCTCCCGTGGCCGCGGCCATCCGGGGGCGGACCGCGACCGTGCCCGCCGACTGGCGCGCCGAGGTCGTCGAGACCGAGCGGGGTCCGGCCGTCCGACTCGGGGCGCCCGCCGTCCTGTCGAGTCCCGTCCGGACGGCCGGCGGTCCTCGACGTACCAGTTCGGCGTGACAGTCCCGGCCGCTACCGCCGTCGAGGCCGGGGATCCCTTCGGGTTCGAGCCGACCACCGCGCCTGTGGACGGCCTCCGGGATCGGCCCTGTCCGACCCTCGCGGCGCCGAGCCCGGGGCAACCCTGCAACGCTTTCGCCACGGCGATCGACGTTGCCTCCGAGGCACCGGCGGAGGCCGCGGTGCCGATCGACATCGTTCACACCGGCTCGAACGTCGAGCAGGGCTGTCGCCACCTGATGTACTACGAGGGCGTATCGGTCGTCATGGAAGGCCCCCATGAGGGCGTCGGCGAGGCGACAGGGTTCGCCGCCACGGAGGAAGGCGGATGAGTGTCGGAGCGCTACCCGGGGTAGCCCGTCCCGGTAGGGAGAAATCGCTCGATAGCGGCGGAGGTCCCGGCCGTCCCGGCCGTCCCGGCCGATTCAGTCCTGGCAGCAGCCCCCGGCCTGCTCGCCGAAGTCGACGTGGAGTGGCTCGGAGATGGCCTCGTTCAGCGCCTGGAGGCGCCCTTCGACCGCATCCTGGGCCTGGAGGAACTCCCGCATGACCGGAATCTCGTGGAGGTCCGCCTGGGCGTCCTGGAGTTCCTGGAGGTCCGACTCCTCGGCACGCCCCGTCTGGCGGGCGAGCAGGTACTCCTCGCGGACCTGCTCGAACTCCCTGATGGCTGCCTGGGCCTCCTCGTCGCCCTCGACGGCCTCCCTTGCGTCCTCGAAGCGCCGGTAGGCCGGCAGGTCGGTGATGGCCTCGCCGAGGTCTCGGGCGAGGGCTTCGACGTCGTCGGGCTCCGTGGCGGTCGCGTCGGTGTCGACGCTCATTATCCCTATCTGGTCCCCGCGAGGCAAATGCCTACCGATAGGCAGCCTCCTGCGGGACGGGGTCGAGCTCCGGCCGGGCGGAGACCGCCCTCCACACCTGAGAGCCGGGGCAGGAAGCTTATCCCGCCGTGGGAGAAAGGTAGTGTATGGTGCTGGCCCTCGCTGCGAAGACCCTGCTCGCTCTCCTCGTCTTCGGGACCATCCGGTACGTCGACACGATCGTCGACTACGTCGTGGGGACGTCGTCCGGTATGGAACTGGAAGCCCCGGACAACGACGGATAGGGGTTGCCCCGGGTGTACCGTGGACACCGGCGAGTTGCCACCCCGAATCCGCGTCGTTTTACGGCCCGAGTGGCTATCCGGGCCCGATGAGTCGAGAGGCAGGGGACCGCCCGGACGGCGACCTCCGAGCGACGGGTATGGCCCTCAAGCACGACCGCCAGTGGGATTACGAACTCGAACGCATCGAGGCGGCGGTCGCCGAGCGGGACGCGCAGACCGTCGGTCTGCAGTTCCCCGAGGGCCTCAAGCGCCGCGGGCCCGGCGTCGCCGACGACCTGCGGCAGCGCCTGCCCGACGACGTCACCGTCATGCTCTCCGGCCAGCCCTGCTACGGTGCCTGCGACCTCGACACCCACTTGATGCGGCGCTGTGACGTGTTCGTCCACTTCGGCCACTCGCCCATGAAGGACTCCGAGAAGCTCATCTACGTCCCGCTCTTCTCGAACGTGGACGTCCTGCCGATCATGGAGCGGGCGCTGGCAGAGGAACTCGTGCCCCCGGCGGAGGATCCCGACGTCGGCCTCGTGACGACCGCCCAGCACATGAACAAGTTCGAGGAGATGCGCGGGGTCCTCGAGAACGAGGGTTACGCGGTCCACACCCGCCGCGGGGACGAGCGGCTGACCCACGAGGGGCAGGTGCTTGGCTGTAACTACGCCTCGGCGGACGTGGATGCCGACCAGATGCTCTACGTCGGGGGCGGGAAGTTCCACCCCCTGGGCCTCGCCCTCGAACACCCCGACAAGCACGTCGTCATCGCGGATCCGGTAAACAACGTCGTCGAGGTGGCAGACACCGAGCAGTACGTGCGCGAGCGGTACGCCTCGGTCCACAAGGCGATGGACGCCGAAACCTGGGGCGTCATCTTCTGTACGAAGATCGGCCAGGGTCGCTGGGAGACCGCTCGGGAGCTAGTCGCCGAAAACGACGACGCCTACCTGATCACGATGGACGAAGTAACCCCCGACCGGCTCACCAACTTCGGCCTCGACGCGTACGTGAACACCGGCTGCCCGCGGATCACGACCGACGACGGGCCGCAGTTCGACCAGCCAATGCTGACCCCGGGCGAGTACCGGATCGCTATCGGCGAGGAACCACTCGACTCCCTCGAGTTCGACACTTTCCACGGCACCTGGTGACCTCGTGGACAGGTGGCCCCTACGCGACTCGTGGCACCTGGCAGGGCTCGCAATCCTCCACAGCAGTCATCGGTCCTCGTAGTCCCCCACAGCAGTCATCGGTCCTCGTAGTCCCCCACAGCAGTCATCGGCTGCTCGTAGTCCTATTCGGAACTCACCGTCTGCGTCATCGCCCCGGGACGGTCGCCGCTACCCACGCCTCGTCGAACCCACTCACCCAAAGGCCTCAGTCGGATGGGGCGATCGGCTGGCCGCGTTCCTCCTCGACGAGATCGATCTCGAATCCGCCGTCCTGGTCGAGCCGGATCGTAGCCCCGTCGGCCGCTGTCGTGTACTCGGTGGGGTTGTTTTCCGCTGGGGCGATCCTGACCGAGGAATCGACCAGGCCGGCGGCGGCCAGCAGGTCGAGTTTCCGGTAGGTCGTCGACTGCGGAATGTCGCTCGACGCCGATATCTCCTGGGCCGTCAACCGCCGGTCCCGGAGGACGTTGAGGATTTCCCTGCAGGTCTCGTCGTCGAGTGCCTCGAGGAGTGCCGAGGCGTCCACCGGTTCGTCCTCCCGTACGCTGGTGTATGGTGCGGCAGGTTCGGTGGCCATAAGCTCTCATTCTCACTTACGGCCGTCGAACCCACCGGTTCCCACCCGTTATTTTCGGGGTAGTTTAAGTTCCGGGGGATCGATAGGGCGTCCCCCCGACGACCGACCCGTCACCACCCCGCCGAGCCGAACGAGCGGAGTGAGGGTATCGGATCCGAGGAGGTCGACCGCAGGACGGCGACCGAGATCACTCGGGGTGGGAGAAGGCGGCCCGGGTGACCGTCGCCCCGCAGACGACACATCCGTATTCGACGAGTGCCAGGCGCATCGACTCGTTGATGTCGATCTCTTCGTGGCACTGGGGACAGACGAACGCGAGTCCATCGACGTCGGCCATCGGTTAGATGGAGGACCCAGGGATTATTAAACCGGTCCACCTCTCCCGGCGTCTGGGGGTGTGTGAGGGCCGGCACCCGTTGATTGGGCATGGTGGGTCATCGCAGGCCTCGGATAGGGGTGGTGGCCCGCGAGCGTCAGTCGTCGACGATCGCGTCGAGGAGCTTCCGCTGGGCTGCCGCGAGGTGCTCGGCGAACGTCGACGACGAGATGCCCAGTGCCGGGGCCACCTCGCCGGCGTTGGCTTCCTTCGGATGCTCGAAATAGCCCATCGTATGGGCCGTCTCGAGGACCTCGCGCTGCCGGTCGGTCAGAATGTCGCGGTCCACGAGGACCGGACTGCCAACCGGGGTGTCCGTCGAGTTGCGGAGAAGTCGCTGGACCGACAGTGAGGGGTAGGACTCGCGGAGCTCACCGACGACCGCCTGCAACCGGTCCATCGCGGGCGCATGAAATGTCACGTACAGGTCGCTCTCCCGGGTGTGGACGTCGACGACCGGGCAATCGTGTGCCTCCACAACCTCGCATGGGCACCGGCGATCGCGATCACGCTCGAAGCGGTAAACCGTGTCCTCGCCGTACTCGAAGACGGGGTCGACGTCGTCGCTCAGTCCCCGGGAATCGAGGTCACCCGCCGTCGCGAACTCCTCTGTGACGGTTTCGGGTGCGTCCGGGTTGACCGCTTTTTCGACACTGAAGGCGGACGAACCCGCCGACCCTGTCGCCGCTGCCACGGTACACCCGGGCGGATCCTCGACTTTCAACTCCACGCGGATCCCCGGGGCCATTACCGTTGGATAGTGCGGCCGGACACGTAACGGTGCCCATTACCCCTATACATGCCAGAAGGCTTTAGTATTCGTATCGGATATAACCGACCGATGAGTACGAAGAGCCGGTTGACGCAGCAGCTTGGGGTCGTCGCGGGGTTCGACGACCCCCGCGTTGACCTCGAGCAGTACCGGACGCCGCCCGACCTGGCGGCGCATCTGGTGCACACGGCCGACCTCTACGGCGACGTCGATGGGCGGATAGTCGTCGACCTGGGCTGTGGGACGGGGATGCTCGCGCTTGCGGCTGCGCTCCGGGGCCCCGAAGCGGTCGTCGGGCTCGACCTCGATCCCGGCCCGCTCGCGACCGCCCGGGAGAACGAGGCCCGGGTCGGCACGACGAGCAGCGTCTCCTGGGTCCGGGCGGACGCGGGGGTGGCGCCGCTGTGCCCCGGCGGGCCGACTACCGTGATCATGAATCCGCCCTTCGGCGCCCAGGCTGGCCACGAACACGCCGATCGTGGCTTTCTGGAGACCGCCGCTGGTCTCGCTGACGTCTCCTACTCGATCCACAACGCGGACAGCGCCGACTTCGTCCAGGCCTTCGTCGACGATCACGGCGGGAGCGTGACCCACGCCTTCGAGGCGGCCGTCGACCTCCCCCGGCAGTTCGACTTCCACGAGTCGGACCGGGAAACCGTCGACACCGAAGTCTTCCGGATCGAGTGGAGCGATTAGTCCTCCCGGTCCTTCAGTTTCAGGTTCGCGACGTGAATACGCGTGCGCTCGAAACTCGCGACCAGCGAAGCGCCCTCCCTGGCGAAGCGCAGGTTCGCGAGGGTGACGTTCTCACCGGGGCCCGGCATCGGACCTTGGGCAAGCGTCGTCTCGTTCTCGGAGACCGCCAATCGGTACCCCTCTGCCGTCGGCCGGATAGTAACGCGCTTCCCGTCCAGGACCGCCGGGACGACCACCGGATCGTCGATGTACACCTGCTTCCGGGGCTCGCCCGGCCGCCGGACGTAGACGGTGTAGGTCGCGCCCCCGTCCACCACAGTCCAGGTGGTCCGGTTGACGTAGACGGTTTCCCGCCAGCCCAATCCCCCGACGGTCACGCGCCCGGTCCCCCTGAAGGCGAGGCCGCCCGTCTTGATGACGGCTTCCCAGATGTGCCGGCGGTCGTTGACGACGATTACGCCGCTTCGCTCGATCCGGAAGTCCCCGTCCACGAACGGGAGCGATATGTCCGGAACGATCCGGTCCGGGACGTCCTCGGCGTAGGTGACCCGGTAGGAGCCGACCTCGACGCCGTCGTCGAGATCCGGGTCGTCGATAGCGACGAGGTTGAAGGGGACGGCGACGGCGGCCAGGACGAGGACGGGACCCACGAGGAGCACGAACGCGGCCCTGCGACGAGAGAGTCCCGCGAGTCCTCGGAGTGGCCCTGGCCGCTCGAGGAGACCTGGCGGGAGGACTCGCCGCTCGCTGCCGCCGACGGCGACCACTACCACTGAGGCGAAGAACACGACTGCGGCGAGGCCAACTCCCCGGAACAGGGCAAACCGACCGGAACCCACCGACCAGAAGAAGGCCCACAGCGTCTCGGCGACCCCGAAGACCAGCCCCGCGATCCAGACGTGGGCCAGGTCGGCCGTGTCGCCGGTCCGGCGGAGGAGCCAGATGCCCCCCGCGATGCCGACGAGGAGACCGAGGGCGTGGCCGTGAATCGCCACGTCCGCCCAGGGGGGGACGATGAACCGCTGCTGGGCCTCGGCGATTCGCACCGGGTCGATCCAGGCCCGGTAGAACAACGAGAAGACGTTCGAGGCGAGGATCGCGACGACCGTCTGCAGCGGGGCGACGACCAGGCCGGCGCCGGCGAAGGCGAACACGACGCCCGAGAACCCGATGAGCGGCCCGGGGACGAACAGGCTGGTGAGCAGCCCCATCACAAAAACGGCGCCGACGAACGCGGCGATCCGGCCCGCCGGCCGCCCGAGCCAGGGCTGGTCCACCGACGCCTCGCTTCGGGCGTAGTGGCCCCAGGCAAACTCGACGATGGGGGCAAAGGCGAGCGTCGAAACGATGTTGCCCACCAGGTGGCCCCGTCCGTCGTGGGCGAAGGGGGCGAAGAACATGCCTTCCGGGTAGAGGTAGGACCACGAGCGGAACGGAACCACGAGCGGGTCGTAGGGATGCGCCCAGGCCCCCTGGACCACGAAGTAGACGAACAGGAGCCACCCGACCACGATGGCGGTCCCCCACGGCACCCCGGCGACGAAGCGTGCGGTGAGGGTTCGCCGCCAGCCCGAGAGCACGTCGGCCCGCGCGAGGACGACGACTGCGAACGCGAGGGCCAGGATCAGCCCCAGCCGGCTCAGGAGGGCGACCGTGATCGACTCGATCGGCGCGGCCATACCCCGTCGAAGACAGGGTGGCGGCATATCGTTTCCGCCGCTCGTGCTTGCACGGACCTGACCTGGAGAGGGCCTCCACCGTCGGCCGCAGGCTTCCCTCAGGGAACCGCTGGCCGATGACCTCGAAGCCTCACTTCCGGGCCGTCACCCTCGACCCGTCACTTTTTCGGGAGGGGGAGGCGTTGCTCAGGACAATGGGCGTCCGGCCGCCGTCAGACGACGTCGACGAGGAGCCGAGCGTCGTGGAGTTCGGGATCGCCGCCCTCGACGCCGAACTCCCCGAATCGGGCCTCTCCTTCCCCGTCGACAGCGACGAACTCGGC
Organism: Haloarculaceae archaeon; assembly: GCA_036625635.1. Taxonomy (GTDB): domain Archaea; phylum Halobacteriota; class Halobacteria; order Halobacteriales; family Haloarculaceae; genus JAZKTI01. The sequence goes on along the minus strand of JAZKTI010000012.1, from coordinate 11,883 downwards.
GAGGCCTACGGTGACATCGCGGTGCCGGTCGACGCCGGGGGCACCGAGATGCGCCTCGCGACCGCCCTCGACCGGTGCGATCGCGAGACGTTCGAGTCACGGCGGCATCTCCTCAACGAACTCCACCCCGTCTTCGAGGCCCGGCGGGAGGCTGTCTCGAACAGCCTTCTCGCCCGGCTCCGGGCACTCGTCCCCTTCTGAACGTGTCCGTTCTGGGGGTACAGGAACCCGATCGACACGTCGCTTCCCACTGCTCGGTTCCTCCGAGGCGACTCCCGAAGGAGGACTCGTTAGCGGTCCGGCGCGTTCGCTCCCGGGGACGACGTGTCCGGGCTCGACCCCGGACCTGACTGGGTGTCGCCGCCGGCCCCGGGCGGCTCGTCACGACCCTCCGGCTGTTGGCTGTCGCCGTCGCCCGTCGCCCCGGCGGGCTGATCCCCAGGGGCCGCGACGGCGTCCTCGGTCAGGCGCTCCGTCAGACGCTCGAACTGCCTGGTCTGCTCGCGGTTCAGCGTGACGATCAGATCCGACAGGACGCCGAATATCAACAACTGGACGCCGAACAGGAGGGAAATCCCGGCCACCACGGCCAGCACCTCGTGGGAAATCCCTCTCGTGACCCACTCGACTGCGACGTAGGCCGCCACGACCACGCCGATGAGGGTGCTTGCGGTGCCAACGCTCCCGAAGTAGAACAGTGGATTGCTTGTCTTGGCCATCTGGTACAGGGTTTTGATTATGATCGCGCCGTCCCGGAGTGGGCTCAGGTTCGCCTCGGAGGACGCCGGCCGCGGCTCGTAGGTGATCGGCACCACCACGACCGAGACGCCCTTCTTGACGCACTCGACGGCCATCTCGGTCTCGATGCCGAACCCGTCCTCGGTCAGGAACAGCGACCGGATCGACTCGAGGGTGAACGCGCGGTACCCGCTCAGGATGTCGGCGTAATCCCGACCGTGGATTACGCGAAAGAGCCAGTTGAACAGCCGGTTCCCGACCCGGTTCAGGCGTGGCATCGCCCCGGGCTGCATGTTCGCGAACCGGTTGCCGATGACGTGCTCGGCCCGGCCCGCCCGGATCGGCTCGAGCATGCGATCGGCCTCTTCGGGCCGGTAGGTGCGGTCGCCATCGGCCATGAGGACGGAGGCCGCGTCGATGTAGTCCAGCGCCTCGCGGATCGCCTGGCCCTTCCCGCTGCCGGACTGGACCCGGACCCGCGCACCCGCATCCGCGGCGATCTCGCGGGTTCCGTCTGTCGATCCTCCGTCCACGACCAGGATGTTCGCGTAGCCCGCCGCCCGAAACCCCTCGACGACGTCCCTGATGGTCTCGGCCTCGTCGTACGTCGGCACGAGCACACAGACGTCGTCGTTCTCGGCCATCGTTCCTCGTTCGGTCGTCCTAGAGAAAAAGATGCGTGGTCCGAATCGCCCCAGTTGCACCCTGCCACCGATGGCCTGGCGGCCCTGGGGGGGGGGTGTTCCGCCGACCTGGAGTCGTCACCAAACGTTCCTGGGCGCGATCGGCGGTCCCGAAGACGAGGTGGACGGCTCGACCTGCTGTCGGGGTCCCGATGCGCAACCAGTTTGAGGGCAGGACCGCTAGCCGGACCCAGTGACCGAGCGAGAGTCCGAGCACCCGTCGGAGGAGGAGCCAGTTGACGACCGCGGGGAGCAAATTGACGCACCGGAGGCCACCGGCACCGACAATACTGCCGCGACAGCGAGCGGCGACGACGGCGACTATCGCGGGGGCTCAGTCCCCAACGGTGGCGAGGACTCGACGGACGCCGTCGAAGCCGCGTTCTACGACGCTATCGAGCAGGTCGGTCGTCCCGTCCTGACGGCCCGGCGGTACGCGCAAGCCCGCGGCGAGAGCCAGGAGGTCGCCGCCGAGGAACTCGAGGCACTCGCGGCGGCGGGCGTCGTCACCTCCCGGGACGTCTCGGCGGACCCGGTGGTGTGGTACCCGGCGGACCTGGAGCGACTGACAGACCGGGAACGCGTCATTCCATTCCCCGACCGCCACCAGATCGTCGTCCACCGGCCGACGCAGCTCACGCGGGCCCAGTGTGCCCAGTTCGCTCACCTGATCGACACGACTGGGTCCGGCGCGTACCTCTACGAGATCCGACGCGAAGACGTCTGGGCCGCGCCCTACGAGGACTTCGAGGGGCTCCTGATAACGCTCCGGGACGTGGTGTCCGACCCGGTGCCGGGACTCGAGGAGTGGATGGAAGAGCAGTGGAAGCGGGCCAACCAGTTCACCCTCGAGACCCACGAGGAGGGCTACGTCGTCCTGCGGGCCGAGACGCCGGACCTCATGGGAAACGTCGCCCGGGAGCGCCTCGAGGCCGGCCAGCTCCGTGCCGACCTCGACGAGACGACGAGCTGGGTGGCCGAAGAGGCCGTCGCCGAGGTCAAGCGGGTGCTCTTCGAGGCCGGGTACCCGGTCCGGGACCAACGGGACCTCGACGCGGGCGACCCGCTCCCGGTCGATCTCGCGGTGGAGCTACGGGACTACCAGGAGGCGTGGGTCTCGGACTTTCTCGAGACCCGCTCGGGGGTCCTCGTCGGGCCACCCGGGAGCGGCAAGACCATCGCGACGCTCGGCATCCTGGCCGCAGTCGAGGGCGAGACGCTGGTGCTCGTCCCGAGCCGTGAACTCGCCGGCCAGTGGCACGAGGAGTTGCTCGCCCGCACCTCACTGACGGAGGACCAGATCGGGGAGTACCACGGCGGCACGAAGCAGATCCGACCCGTCACGATCGCGACCTACCAGGCCGCGGGGATGGATCGCCACCGGCAGCTGTTCGACAGCCGGGCCTGGGGGCTGGTCGTCTACGACGAGGTCCACCACGTCCCCGCACCGATCCACCGGCGGAGCGCCGACCTCCAGACGAAACACCGCCTCGGGCTGTCCTCGACGCCGGTCCGGGAGGACGACCGGGAAGCCGAGATATTCACGCTGATCGGTCCGCCCATCGGCACCGACTGGGACGGGCTCTTCGAGGCCGGGTACGTCGCCGAACCGACCGTCGAAATCCGGTACGTGCCCTGGGCGAGCGAGGATGCGCAAAACGAGTACGTCAGCAGTCAGGGCCACGACCGCCGCCGTCTCGCCGCCTCCAACCCGGCCAAGATCGAGGCGGTCCGGCAACTCCGCCGCCAGCACCCCGGCGAGAAGGCTCTGGTCTTCGTCGAGTACCTCGACCAGGGCCGCGACCTCGCGGCCGCACTCGACGTTCCCTTCGTCAGCGGCGAGACCCCCCACCACCGCCGCGAGAAACACTTCGAGGCCTTCCGCGAGGCCCGCGAGGCGACGCTCGTCGTCTCGCGCGTCGGCGACGAGGGAATCGACCTCCCGAGTGCCGAACTCGCCATCGTCGCCTCCGGCCTCGGCGGGTCGCGCCGGCAGGGAGCCCAGCGCGCCGGGCGGACGATGCGTCCGACCGGCCGGGCGCGAATGTACGTCCTGGCGACCAGGGGCACCCGCGAGGAGGAGTTCGCCCGCCGACGCGTCCGGCACCTGATGGAGAAAGGCGTTCGGGTCCAGGAGCGCGACGCCGAGACGGTCGAGTCGACCGAGGACGAGGAGGTCTGATGGCGGCGTGGTCTGAGGACGAGCAGGTCTGATGGCGGCGTGGTCTGGGTGCGACGTCGACTGAGGGTGGCGATGCCGGAAGAAAAATCCGAGCGGGAGGCTAGACGAACTCCTGCAGGACCGCCGTCTGGCAGTCACTTCCGCGGCTTTATTGGCGCCCCCATCTCGGGATCTACACAGGGACCGGAGAAATGTTAGCTTCGAGTATCGATCTGGCTCCCGACGTGCCTGCCGTCGCCGCGTCCAGTCCCGACGGGGTCGGACTCATCGTCTTCGCCCTCGTCGGTCTCCTGGGGGGTGCTCACTGCCTGGGCATGTGCGGGCCGCTCGTCACGACCTACGCAGACCGCATGGCGGTGGGTCGCCCGGACCGGACGGACTGGCCGGTCCTCCGCCAGCACCTCCTCTTCAACCTGGGCCGGACGGTCAGCTACGCCTTCATCGGGGCCCTCTTCGGCGCGGTCGGCATGGTGCTCTTCGACGCCGCGGACGTCCTCGCCCTCGCGCGCCACGTCCGTGGCGTCACCGGCGTGGTCGTCGGCGCGGTGATCCTCGCGACCGGCCTCGGCTACCTGTTCCGCGGCCGTGGCGGGCCCGAGACGATCCCGGGGCTCGGTGGCCTCTTCGGAACCGTGGCCGCCCGGCTGACCGCCCGGGTCGACCGGTGGGTGCAGGGCCCCCGCATCGTCGGGCTCGGGATGATCCACGGCCTCCTGCCTTGCCCCATCCTCTATCCAGCCTTCCTGTATGCCCTCGCGAGGGGCTCGCCGGTCTGGGGCTTCCTCTCGCTGGCCGTCCTCGGCCTCGGGACCGTCCCGACGCTGTTTGCCTACGGCACCGTGGTCGGGGCTGTCGGCCCTGGCCTCCGGACGCGCCTCCACCGTGTCCTCGGCGCCGTCTTCCTGGTTCTTGGTTACCTGCCGCTGGCGATGGGATTGCGATCCCTCGGCGTGCCGGCGCCGATGCTCCCGGTCCCATTCTACCAGCCGCTTGGCTGATTCCCCTCAGGGGCCGCCCTGGGAGGCCATCGTGGCGAGGAGGAGATACCCAACTCCGAGGGCAGAGAGAACAAGCAGAGCCTGTCCCAGGACTTCGGCCGGCCCAGCGACCAGGGGACCGAGACCGGCGAGGCCCAGACCAAACGCGAGACCGGCGATGGTCGTGCCGGCCAGGCGATCGCCCGCACCCGGCCAGTCGCCGACTGCCGGCGGGTAGAACTGGTAAAGGAGGCCGACGATCGTCAAACCCAGGAATCCGACCACGTTGAGCCGACGGTGGAGCACCGCGAGGTCGGCCCCGAGGTTCACGAACGCGAAGTGCAGTCCGAGGCCGACACCGACGACGCCTGCGCCCACCCCTGCGAGTGGGCCCCACAAGCCCACCCGTTGGCGCTCACTTCGGCGGAAGGCACCCAGGTACCAGCCAGCAAAGGTCGTGACCGCGATGGCCTCGAGGACGGCGCCGACACGGAAGCCGAACCCGACGTAGAGGCCACTCGCGATCAGGGCGGGGCCGAGCGCGCCGGCCGGCAACACGACCGCGGGAACAACTCGCGGCGAGGGGACGACGAGGAACCGGGTCAGGAGTCGGAAGCCGACGCTGAAGACGAGGACGCCCGCGAAGCCGGCCCCGAGCAGGTGGGCCACCCGCACGTAGGTTCCATCCAGCAGCGTTGGCAGACCGGTGGTCCCCGCGAGGAGTTCGTAACTCCCGACGGCGAGGTACGCGAGGGCGACCGGGACGAACGCGTTCGCGATGCGGTCGGTCCGCCAGCGGTCGGCACTGGCGTCGCTGGTCCCGGTCTCGGCGCCAGTGAGATTGTCCCGGAGCGTCACCGCGAGCGTGCCCAGGAAGACCGCGACGCCGGCGGCCCAGGCGACCGCGCCGGCGGCCGCGAGGAGGCTGGTCGGCAGCCCGGCGATGGGAGCGAGCGCGAGGGCCAGGACGCCACCGACCGCCAGCGGGAGGTGGATGGCAGGGGCCCGCGGCCAGGCGAGCGGACGGTCGAAGTAGGCGGGGAGCAGCGAGTAGGCCTTTCCGAAGGCGACGAGACAGACGAACCCCTGGAGGCCCCCGACGACCGGGACGCGCGAGGGAACGCCGGCCAGAGCGGCAGCCTGGGAGAGGGCGAGGAAGCCGATCCCGAACGGGAGGTACCGTCGAGCCCACCGGGAGACGATTGGCGAGGACACGGGCATCTGATTCCTTGAACGCTGGCACACCTAACACTGGTCCCGAACACGTCACGGTGCAGTCGGTCCGCCGAGAGGTCGACGGGCCGTTCACCCGCTGACGTCGACGGTCGCAAAGGCGACCGTCTCGGTGACAGTGCGGGCCCCCTCGTCGGTCGGCACGGTCGCCTCGACGGTCACCCGGTCGGGCACTTCGCCGTCGGGAACGTCCCAGGCCCCGGTGAGGACGGTCGACTCGCCGCTCGCGAGCTGGCCGGTCGTCTCGTCCCGGTCGAAGGTCACGCCGCTGTCCGTCCTGACCTGCGTGATGCGAAAGACGTAGCCGTCGGCGCCGGTGTTCGTGACGGTGACGCCGAGCGTGAACCGCCAGCCGTCGGTGGTGCTGACCGCCGCCGTTTCGAGGCGTTCGGGCTGGTCGGTCTCGGCCAGGAGGTCGTCACCGATCGCGACGCTGCGGAACGAGGGCCCGTCGGTCGGCGTGGCGCCGTCGGCCGGCCCACCGTCGCCGTCGGCGAGCTGGTTGCCGACGAGGCCGACGAAGGTCAGGCCCTCGAGGACGATCGGGATCCCGATCGCGATCACGATGACGATGCGGAGCAGCGTCTGGCGACTGATCGGGAGGGGGAGGTCGTCCCCTCCGTCGGCTGGCTCCGGCGTTGACGCGTCGTCCCCTGGACCCATGTGGGGTCAGGGTGAGATGGGTGCGCTGCCCGGGTCCAGCAGCCCGTCGGCGACCATGTCCCAGAGGGGAATCCCGTAGGCGATGATCACCAGCACCACCGCGATCCCGAACCAGAGCCGGTAGTTGTCCAGTATGCGGGGTGAATTCTCCGGGCCCGACAGCGCCGGCGGGATGGTCCGATCGACCCCGATCGACGGCGTCGGACGGCCGCGCCAGGTCAGCAGCATAACGAGCAGGAAGAGCACGACGCCGGCGAACAGGAGGCTGCCGCCGACGGCGATCTGAAGCTGGACCTCTCCCAGCGATGCGACCCCGGAGGCGAAACTCCCGTCGACCAGGTTCCACTCCGGCTCGGCCGTGCGCCGTGGCAGCCCCATCAGGCCGCCACGGTGCATCGCGTTCGACATCAGGGTCATCCCGAGGAACCACAGGTATGGCTGGATAATAGCCAGCGCCCGGCCGCGGAGTTTCCTGTTCGTCAGCTGGGGGACGAGCCAGTAGGAGATGCCCATGAACGTGAGAGCGGCCGCGGTGCCAACGGTCAGGTGAAAGTGGCCGGGCACCCACAGGGTATTGTGGATGACGTAGTTGAGGTTCATCCCGGCGTTGACCATCCCCGAGAACCCACCGGCGGCAAAGAGCAGGCCGGCGAGCGCACACGACGCAAAGGCGGGCTGGTCCCAGGGGAGACTCCGGAGCCAGGAGAGGTAGCCGGTGCCGCCGCGCTGGCGGGCGCCGTGTTCCATGCTGGCGACGACAGTAAAGGCCGTCAGGAAGCTCGGGAGTAGCAGGAACATCGTGTTCGTCATCGCGACGAACTTGAAGCCCTCTGCGATCCCCGGGTCGATATACTGGTGGTGGAAGCCGACCGGGGTCGAGAGCAGGAGGAAGAGGACGAAGACGATCCGGGCGAGCCCGTCGCTGAAGAGCCGGCCGCCGGAGAGCTTCGGCAGGATGGTGTACCAGACGAGGTAGGCTGGCAAGAGCCAGAAGTACACCACCGGGTGGCCGAAGAACCAGAACAGCGAGCGCGTGAGTAGCGGATCGATCCCCTCGAGGATGCCCAGCGACCAGGGGAGCACGAAGATGAGCACTTCGACGGCGACACCCATCGTCGAGAGGTACCACATCAACATGGTGATGAGGACCATGAAGGTCCGGAGCGGGATGCGCTCGCCGCGGTTCTTCTTGCGCCAGGCCCAGAATGTGCGGAACCAGTCGAAGCCGGCGACCCAGGACCCCACGAGGATCAGGACGACGCCAACGTAGAAGACCGGGTGGGCCTTCAGCGGGACGTAGAAGGTAAAGAGGACGTCGGCCTGCATCGGGATCTGATCGATGAGCCCGCCGAGAATGGCGACGGTAGCCATGACGGTCCCCACAGTCATCATCGTCCACCAGCTCCAGGAGATCCAGTCGCCGGGCAGTTCCCGGCCGAGACTGTCGGTGAGACCCCAGGTAAAGAGGCCGGCGATAAAGAAGGTCGTGAAGACCAGCGCGAGCAACACGCCGTGGGCCGTCAGGAGCGTGTAATAGTCCGGCGATGCCAGGATCCGAATGGTGTCGGTGCGGTGGAGCGCCTGGACGAGACCGAAGAGTCCGCCGATACCGAGGGCGATGAAGGCGACGAGGAAGTTCAGGCGGACTAGTCGGGCCGAGACCGGATAGTCGTCGAGGTAGGTCTGTTCGCTGGTCGCCATGTCAGCCCGAGACCTCCTCGAAGGCCGATCGTGGCAGGACCTCGAGGGTCCCCTCCATCAGGTGGTGGGCGGACCCGCAGTACTCCGCACAGACGATATTGTAGGTCCCCGGCTCGTCGAATTCGACGGTAATCTTGGTCACCTGGCCGGGAATGAGGATGGTGTTGACGTTCGTCCCGACCAACTCGAACCCGTGAATGACGTCCGGGCTGGTGATGTACATCGTGACCGTGCTGTCGGCCGGGACCTGGAGTGGCTGGCCGGTCCCGGGATTGAACGCGAACCGCTGGGCGATGACGTAGGTCCGGTACTGGTCGCCGGAGACGTGCTGGGCGACCGGTGTCGGCTCCGCGAAGTTCGAGAGCTGCTCGTAGTTGCCCTGCTGGACCGTCTCGACGTCGACCGTCCCGCCCTCTTCGTCGACCATCGCCACCCCGGGCCCGACGGCGCCGTAGACGATTGTCGCGATGAACCCCACGATGAGCAGGATCGACGCGGCAGTCCAGATCTTCTCGAAGCGGTGGATTTCCACGGTTCGACCCTCCTAGCCGATGATCGTCGGTCCCCTGCCGAGGAACTCGACGAAGTACATAAACACCCACAACACGACCAGGATCAGAAAGTACACGACGATGAGACTCGCCGTCCCGATCGGGTCGAACTCGTCGTGACCGATCTCCCGGACGATCCCGTCGTCCGCGCTCATCGCTCGATCACCACGCCTGTCGCGCTCGCGCTCGGACCGGTTCGGAACCATCCCACACGTTCCTGGTGCATACGGATTGGCTGTGAACGGGGGTGGATAAGACAGTTCGGGGTTTCCAGCGGCGTGATAAGGACCCTCGGTATTAAGGGGAGAGAGCTATATTCAGTCCCGTAATGGCATCTGTTAGCTCCCAGGTGGCGGTCCTGGTCGCGTTACTCGCCCTTGTGCCGGTGGGGATCATGGTGGCCTACGCAGGAGTCACGCCACTCACGGCACTCACGCTCCTCAATGTCGTCATCATCGCGGGGAGCCTCTACTACATGTTCGGGCCGGCGGAATCCGAGCACGTCGAGCCCGCGGGCTGAGGGCCAGATGGCGTGTGATCTCTGTGACCTGCCGACGCCGGACCCGCCGGTCACCGGCGAGGACGGCGCTGGAATCTTCTGTTGCCGGGGCTGTCGGGAGGTCGCCCAACGGCTCGAGGACTTCGACCCGGGCCCCCCCGCCGGCCAGACGGGGGCCGCCCCCGATTCCGATTCGTCCCCGGCCGGAACTCCATCAGATCAACCCGGGAGGGCAGTTCGTTCCGAGTCATCAGCGTCGGGCCGGCTCGGGCAAGCGAGGGCACCGGCATCGCGACTGGACACCGGCGACCCCGACGCAGGCGGCGAGGAAGTCTTCTTCGCGGTCGAGGGGATGCACTGTGGGACCTGCGAACTCTTCCTCGAGGCCACGGCAACCGACCACCCCGCCGTCGCCGACGCCAGCGCGAGCTATCCCACGGGTTCGATCAGACTCGTCTACGACGAGGCGGAGGTCGCGCCCGCGGACCTCTCCGACCTGCTCGACGGGACCGGGTACGCCGCCCGCCCCATCGAGGAGGAGGCACCCGAGGAGGACGGGCCAGTCCCCCGTCTCCTGGTCGGGGGCTTCTTCGGGATGATGACGATGCTCTGGTACCTGCTCTTCCTCTACCCGGCCTACCTGGGGTTGCCGGCGGACGTGCTCCTGCTAGACGTGCAGGGCCGGGCCGGCACGTACCTTCTCGCGAACACCTGGGTGATGGCCACGGTCATCCTGGGATACACCGGGTACCCCATCCTCCGCGGTGCCTACGTCAGCCTGCGAGCCGGTCAGCCGAACATGGACCTGCTCGTGGCCCTCGCGGCCGGCACGGCCTACACCTACAGCGCCGTCGCCGTCCTCCTCGGGCACGCGGAGGTCTACTTCGACATCGCCGTCGTCGTGATCCTGGTGGTGACGCTCGGGGAGTACTACAAGCGCCGCGTCACCGACCGGGCGGCCGGTGCGCTCGCCGACCTCACGCGGGAGCGGGCCGGCGACGCCCGGCGTCGGAACGAGGATGGCACGGAGTCCGTTGGCGTCGACGACCTCGCCGCGGGCGAGGAGGTCGTCGTCCGGGCGGGCGAACGCATCCCCCTCGACGGAACGGTCCTCGAGGGCCACGGGGCCGTCGACGCCTCGCTCGTGACTGGTGAGTCGGTCCCCGAGCGGCGCTCGCCGGGGGACGAGGTTGTCGGGGGGGCCGAGGTCTGCGACGGTGCGCTCGTGGTGTTGGTCGATGCCGCGGACGAGAGCACGCTTGACCGCGTCGTCCGCCGCCTCTGGACCATCCAGACCTCGAGTTCCGGCGTCCAGCGACTCGCGGACCGGATCGCGCTGGTGTTCGTCCCGCTGGTCGTCGCCCTCGCCATCGGGGCCGGCCTCGTCCACTGGCTGCTGGGTGCGGATCCCCTCGCCGCGCTCCTCACCGGCCTCACGGTCCTCATCGTCTCCTGTCCCTGCGCCCTCGGGCTCGCGACGCCGCTTTCGGTCGCGAGCGCTACGCGTGCGGGACTCGAGCGGGGGGTCGCGGTCCTCGACGAAACCGTCTTCGAGCGGGCGACAGACGTCGACGTCGTCGCCGTGGACAAGACCGGTACGTTGACCACGGGCGAGATGCGCGTCGAATCCGTCGTGACCGCAGACGTCCGGGCAGGGGGGTCTTCGCAAGCGGACCTATCGACTGACGGCGGGATGCCACGGGACCATGGCTCGACTGGCGCGGACGCGGCCGGCGCAAGCGACACGGGAGGGGAGAGCAGCCGGGCCGAGGTCGGCACCGCAGCGGCCGAACTGGAACTCCTGTCCAGGGCCGCCGCTCTCGAGCAGTTCGCGGACCATCCCGTCGCAGCGGCCGTCGTCGACGCCGCCGGCGCCGTCGACCGCACCGTCTCGGAGCTCTCGGTCAGGCCCGGCCTGGGCGTCACTGGCGCGGTCGAGGGCGTGCCAACCGCCGTCGGCCACCCGGACCTCCTCCGCGAGGCCGGATACGAGATACCCTCCCGTCTCCACCGCCGGGTCACGGCCGCCAGGGAGCGGGGCGAAGTTCCCGCTCTCGTCGGCTGGAATGGACGGGCGCGGGGCCTGGTCGTGGCCGCCGACCAGCCGCGCGTCGAGTGGGAGGGCGTCCTCGAGAGTCTCCAGGCCGACCACGACGTGGTCCTCCTCACCGGGGACGGATCCGGAGCGGCCGCTCCGTACCGCGAACACGAGGCCGTCGACGAGGTCTTCGCCGGCGTCCCTCCGGAGGGGAAGGCGGCCCTGGTCGAGGAACTTCGCGCCCGGGGATCCGTTGCCATGGTCGGTGACGGGACGAATGACGCCCCCGCCCTGGCGGCGGCCGACGTGGGCATCTCCCTTTCGAGTGGGACCGCCATCGCCGCCGAGGCCGCCGACGTCGTCGTTACCAGCCCCGACCTCCAACGTGTCGCCGATGTCTTCGACCTGACGCAGGCCGCTCGGAGTCGCGTCCACCAGAACCTCGGCTGGGCGTTCGGCTACAACGCCGTTGCGGTCCCGCTCGCCGCACTCGGGGCGCTTAACCCCCTGCTGGCTGCGCTCGCGATGACCGCGAGTAGTCTGCTCGTCGTCGGCAACTCCACCCGATCGTTCCTTCCGGACTGACCGCGGGGCGCCGGCGAGCCACCCGACCACCGT